>NZ_JBHXRU010000001.1:0-237789 GCF_042716255.1 Streptomyces sp. NPDC058662
GGCGGGGGGAGCGGCGGGGGCGCCGGGAGGACCGGCGGCGCCGGGAGCCGCGGCCGGCGCGGTCACCGGCCCGACCCCCGCACCAGTGCCTCGACCCGCCCGATGTGCCCGCGGACCGCCGAGGCCGCCGCCTCCGCGTCCCCGGCGCGCAGCGCGTCGAGGATCCCGGTGTGCTCGGCCAGGGTCCGCTCGACCCGCTCGGGGTGGGCGTGCAGCACGGCCACGCCCATCCGCAACTGCCGGTCGCGCAGCTGGTCGTAGAGCCGCTGGAGGATCTGGTTCCCGGCGCTGCGCACGATCTCGGCGTGGAAGGCCCGGTCGGCGGCCGTCATCGCGGCCAGGTCGCCCGCGGCGGCGTGCCGGCGCTGCTCCTCGACCAGGCCGGCGAGCCGCTCCAGCAGGCCGGGGGGCGCGGGCACCGCCCGCCGCACGGTGAACTCCTCCACCAGCAGCCGGGTTTCGAGCACGTCGGTGATCTCCTGCGCGGAGACCGGCAGGACCAGCGCGCCCTTCTTCGGGTACAGCTTCAGCAGCCCCTCGGTCTCCAGCCGCAGCAGCGCCTCGCGGACCGGGGTGCGGGACACCCCGACCGCCACGGCCAGTTCGCCCTCGGTGAGCAGGGTGCCGCCCTCGTAACAGCGGTCGAGCACCCCCTGCTTGACGTACTGGTAGACCCGGTCGGCGGCGGTCCCGGCGCTCGTGCGCGCGGGGGCGGGGGAGGGGGCGGGCGTGGGTGCGGTGGCCGGCATGCGCACAGCATAGATACATCAGGGATGCGTCCCGGGCGGCGTCCACGATACGGACCCGCGCGCGAGTGGGGAGCCGTACGCGAGGTGGCCCGTCCGCAAGAGCGAGGCCCCGGCGGCGCGCCTGCATCGAAGGGTGTACCGCGGCTTCCTCCGACCGTACGACGTACCCGGCCCCGCGCGCCGGGACGCTGGAGTCATGGCCGAGACCCTGATCGCCCCCGTCGCCGGGAAGACCGCCCGGCTGCCCCTGCTCGACGTGCTGCGCGGCGCCGCCGTCCTCGGCACGCTCATGACCAACGTCTGGATCTTCGCGTCCCCCGGCTCCGAGTGGGCCGTCCTCCAGGGCGGTTTCGGCGCGGCCGACCCCCTCGCGGACCCCTCCGCGGCGAACATCGCGGAGACCGTCTTCCGCTCCCTCGCGGACGGGAAGTTCCTGGCCCTGCTGACCGTCCTGTTCGGGGTGGGGCTGGCCATCCAGTACGACTCCGCCGCCCGCCGGGGCGAGCCCTGGCCCGGGCGCTACTGGCGGCGGGCGGCCTTCCTGTTCCTGGAGGGGACCGTCCACTTCGTCCTCGTCTTCGCCTGGGACGTGCTGATGGGCTACGCCGTCACCGCGCTCCTGGTCGCCTGGCTGCTGGCCCGCTCCGAGCGGGTCCGGCGCCGGGTCATGTGGACGGCGGGCGCGGTGCACCTGCTCCTGGTCGGCCTGCTGACCCTCGTCCTGGTGGAACAACCCGACGGCCCGCGGCGGGCCCCGGACCCGGACGCCGTCGCCCTCTACGCCTCCGGCGGCTGGGGCGAGCAGATCGCGTTCCGGTGGGAGAACCTCCTCGCGCTGCGCGTCGAGCCCGTCTTCTCCTTCGGGCTGCTGCTCTTCCTCTTCCTGCTCGGCGTGCGGCTGCACCGGGCGGGCGCCTTCACCGCCACCGCCGACGGCCGGCGGATACGGACCCGGATGGCCGCCTGGGGCCTGGGCCTGGGGCTGCCGCTGACCGCCGCGACCACCCTGGGCGACGCGGACTTCTTCGTCCTGGGCCGCTACGGCGTCGCCCCGCTGGTCGCCCTCGGCATCATGGGCGGCATCGGCGCCGCCCTCGACCGGCTGCGGGTCCCGGAGCCGGTGACCGCCTCCCTGGCCTCCGTCGGCCGCACCGCCCTGTCCTGCTACGTCGGCCAGAACCTGCTCTGCGTCCTGCTCTGCTACGGCGTCGGGCTCGGCCTGGCCGAGCGGGCGGCCGGCACCGGCCCCTGGTGGGTGATGGGCCTGTGGGCGGTCGTGGGCCTGCTCCTGGTCGCCGGCTCCCGGCTCTGGCTGCGCCGCTTCGAGCGGGGCCCGCTGGAGGCCGTGCAGCACCGGGCGCTCAGGTCCCGGGGTCCGGCGTGACGCTCCGCGCCTCCCCCGGGCGGTCCTCTCAGACAGGGCCGATGACCGGCCCCTCGTGCCAGCCCGCGCCGTCGCGCCAGTAGTGCTGGAGCCGGCGGTCGGTGCGCAGGGCGACGACTTCCAGGTTGAACCCGAAGCTGCCCTGGAGCATCCCGGTGACGGCGAGGACGTCGTGGCCGAAGACGGCGCCGCGGGTCCACCCCGAGGCGCCCGCGTTGTCCCGCCACCAGTGCTCGACGCGTCCTCCGGCGACGGCCACGCACAGCTCGTAGTTCCCGGCGGTGTCCTCGTCGGCCGCCCCGTACTGGCCCTCGATCAGGCAGGGCGCGGACGTGGCCGCGGCGCCGAAGACCTCCCCGGGACGCCAGGCGAAGCCGTTCGCGTCGTCGCGCCGCCACCGCTGCATGCTGCCGTCCAGTCGGGTGGCGACGAGGTCCAGGCACCGGCCCCGGGTCTGGACCAGCGCGGGCCCGTAGTGGGCGATGCCGGAGCCGAACCGGCCGCCGTCGTTCCAGCTCCAGGGGGCGCCGTTGATCCGCCACCAGTGGTTCAGCCGGCCGTCGGCGGTGCGGACGACCGCCTCGAAGTTGCCCGGCTTGCCGTAGTCGCTCTGGATGAAGCCCGGGGTCGAACCGGCGGCCGCGTCGCCCGGCCCGAAGGCACCGCCGTCGCGCCAGGCGCCGCCGGTCTGCTCGTAGTACCAGTGGCGCAGCCGGCCGCCGGTGGTCACGTGCAGGGACTCCATGTTCCGGTTGTACGTGCTGCCGGTGAAGGCGGGCTGGCCGCCGGCGTCGCTCGCGAAGGTGCTCGCACGGGCCCAGGGGAAAGGGGCCTCGCCCTCGCGCCACCAGTGCTGGAGCCGGTTGCCGGTGGTGGTGGCGAGCAGCTCGAAGTTGCGGTGGGCGCGGCCGTTGCCGCTCTCGTAGACGTTGCCGGTGTGCAGGCGGCGCTTGCTCCACGGGTCGATGTCGGTACCGCGCAGGCCGCACTTGGCCCACGCGTCGATACCGGCCTCGCCGTAGGCGATCCGGCCGTAGCCGCCCACGTGGTGGGCCGGACCCCAGGAGTTCTTGAACAGCCAGCAGCCCGCGGCGTCGTCGTAGCCGACGACCAGTACGCAGTGGCCGCCCGCGAGCCGGGAGCCGGTGCGGTGGTAGACGCCGGAGCCCAGGGCGAAGAACTCGTCGTGGACGTCGAAGCAGGCGGTCAGCGGGCCGACCGCGTCCAGCCAGACCTTCTGCTGCTCGATGTCGCCCAGCCGGACGTAGTCGGCGATCCGGACCGTCCGCCCCGACCGGTCCCAGCTCGGCGTGTACTCGGCGCGCCAGGCGTCGCGCCGGACGGCGGGCAGCCCGGCGGGCGGCGTGCCGTACGGCCAGCAGTCCGGGTCGGCGAGCCCGCCGTTGTCCCGGATCCAGTCCAGCGCCGCCTCCGGGTTGCCGCCCTGTCCGCAGGCCGACTTCAGGGCGTCGTGCACGTCGCCCTCGGAGCGCCGGGCCCAGACGCCGTGCTCGATCCGGGCCATGGACTCGACCAGGCCGGCCGGGCCGAAGGCCCAGGAGGAGGCGCAGGGGTTCTGGTCCCTGACCTTGGTGATCCAGGGCCGGCCCCAGCGGTGGCGCCAGTCGACGGCGACGGGCCGGGCGGCGGCCGGGCGGGCCCCCGCCCCGGCGGCCGGGCCGGGGAGCAGCCCGTGCGCGGCGCGCCGCCGGGTGAGGTGCGGATCGGCGCTCTCGCCTCCCAGGAGCGCCCGCAGGTCGACGGTGCCCGCCGCCGCGGCGGGCGTGAGGTCCGCGCCGGGCTCCAGGCCGAGCGAGGGCCGGGGCAGCGGGTCCTCGTCGGCCAGGTGTTCCATGACGGACCAGCGCGCTCCGCGTGCCGCGAGCCGTGCCCGCAGTTCCCCCACCGTCTGGACAGTCTCCTCCGGCATGGCGGCCCCCCAGCTGCAACCGTTCGGATCCTAGATCCGGGAGCCTCCCGCCGGCGCCGGGGGCCGTCAAGGGGCGCCGCGCGGTCGCGCGGTGGCACGGGCGGCGCGTGCGTACGGGTGCCCGGCCCGGTTCAGGGCAGCTCCGCCCGGACGGTCGTCCAGGCATCGACCGCCCGCGCCAGCGGGTCGGCGTCCGGGAGGTGGGCGCGTACGGGGGCCAGGGCGGACACCAGGTTCTTGATGCGGCGCAGGTGCTGGATCCGGGACCGCGGCAGGTCGCGCCAGGTCCGGGCCAGCGCCAGCGCGGCCCGCGGGGTGAGGTCGACCAGCGCCAGCGACTCCCGGCACAGGGCCACCGGGTCCCCGCCGCGCCCGGGGCCGAAGCGCTGGATCAGGTAGGCGTGCACGGCGGCCAGCTCGGCGCCCCGGACCAGCGCGGGCGCGTCCTCCAGCGCCGCGCAGCGGTAGGTCGCGGCCACCGCCACGCGACCCCAGCGCAGCCGCACCGCGTCGGGCAGCCGCTCGTCGCGCATCCGCCCCCACGCCAGGCTCCGCAGCGTCCTCGGTCCCGGCTCGTCCTCCAGCGGCGGACCGGTGGCCAGCCAGTCCTCCAGCTCCCCCAGCGCGTGCCCGTCCGGCGGCACCGCGGTCAGCACCTGGCCCCCGGTGAGCAGCGCGACCACCGCCCCCGTGAGGTGCACCCGGGCCGTGTGCCCGGCGCCGAAGGAGGTGACGGGCCGCCCGTACCGCTCGATGCCGCGCAGGCCGACCCGCAGCTCACCGACCGCGTACACCTGCCCGGCCCGCGCCACGCCGCCCACGCACCGGACCACGCACACCCCGCCCCTGACATCGGCCTCCTCGACGGAGTACACCTGCAGTTCCGCGATGGACACCCCGGCCCCCTTCCCCGGGCGGGAGGCTACCGCGCCGCGGGCGCCGCTCTCACGCGGAGGGCTCCTCCAGGACCAGCCGGATCTCGGTGACCTCGTAGCCGGCCCGGTCGAAGGCGGCGGCCATCGGCAGGTTGACGGTGTCCGTGGTCGCGGTGATCCGCTCCGCACCGGCCGCCGCGTGGAAGCGGGTGATCTCGCCGAGCACCTCGTCGATCAGGCCCTTGCCGCGCTGCTCCGGTACGACGCCCAGGTAGCCGACGTTGCGGTGGTACGGGGTCGCGGAGGGCAGGGCCAGGCCGGCGGGCGTGCCGTCCGGGAGCTCGGCCAGGCGCCACCAGGAGCGCTCACCGGGGCAGTCGCGGTAGAACGCGAAGTCCTCACGGGCCAACTGCTCCTCGTCCATGACCCGCAGTTCGTTCCGGGTGCCCAGGTCGAGGCTGCCCCGGGAGAGCCGGGCGAACGCCTCCAGGAACTCCTCGTCGGTGCCTTCCCGGAAGACCAGCCGGCCGGTGGGCTCCGGGGTCCCGGCCGCCGGGGTCCACTCGTAGCGCAGGCGCTCGATCTCCGTGGTGAGGCCGGCCGCGCGGGCCGCCGCCCGGCGCCAGGAGACGGCTTCGGCGAGGGCGGGGTCCGTGCGCCAGCCCCGGGGCAGCGAGATGTTGTACGAGGGCAGTTTCCCGAACTCGGCGTGCCCGGCGGCCAGCAGCGCGGCCGCGAGCGCGGCGGGGTCGGCCTCGGTAGAGCGCACCTGGAGGCAGTCCAGGGCGATGGGCCGGTCGCTGTCGGCGCGTCCCCACCACAGGGCGCGGGCCAGGATCCCGCCGTCCTCGGCCTCGGCGGTCCAGGTCCACTCGGGGCGGAACTGCCCGGCCGCGAGTTCCTCGCGGATCTTCCCGGCGGTCAGGGCGGGGACGGGGCCGTCGAACGGTTCGGCGACGGCACGGTCCAGGGCTGCGGGGTCCGCGGTGGCGGGGCGTATGAGCATCTGGCGATGATCACACGGTACCGGGGTCGCGGCCATGGGTGCGCGTCCCCTCCCGCCGGCCGCGGGCCGGTGGGAGGGGACGCGGGCGCGCGGCTGGTCAGGACCAGGTGACCAGGCGGCGCGGGTGCTCCAGGACGGCCGCGATGTCGGCCAGGAAGCGGGAGCCGAGCTCGCCGTCGATGAGGCGGTGGTCGAAGGACAGCGCCAGGGTGGTGACCTGCCGCGGCTTGACCTTGCCCTTGTGGACCCACGGCTGGAGCTTGATCGCGCCGACCGCGAGGATCGCGGACTCGCCGGGGTTCAGGATGGGCGTACCGGTGTCGACGCCGAAGACGCCCACGTTGGTGATGGTGAGCGTGCCGTTCTGCATGTCCGCCGGGGAGGTCTTGCCGTCGCGGGCCGTGGCGACCAGCGAGGACAGGGCCTGCGATAGCTCCGGCAGGGTCTTGGCGTGCGCGTCCTTGATGTTCGGGACGATCAGCCCGCGGGGGGTGGCCGCCGCGATGCCCAGGTTGACGTAGTGCTTGAGCACGATCTCCTGGGCCGCCTCGTCCCAGGAGGCGTTGACCTCCGGGTTGCGGCGGACCGCGACCAGGACGGCCTTCGCGATGAGCAGCAGCGGGTTGATCCGCAGCCCCGCGAGGTCCGGGTCGGCCTTGAGCTCCTGGACCAGCTTCATCGTGCGGGTCACGTCGAAGGTGATGAACTCCGTGACGTGCGGCGCGGTGAAGGCGGAGCCGACCATGGCCTGGGCGGTGACCTTGCGGACGCCCTTGACCGGGATACGGGTCTCCCTGGCCGCGGCCTCGGCCGGGGCGGCCTGCGCCGGAGCAGCCGCCGTCACCGCGGGCGCCGGAGCGGGCACCGCGGCGGGGGCCGCCTGCTGCGGAGCGAGTGCCGCGGTGGCCGCCGCGTGGACGTCCTCCCGGGTCACGACCCCGCCGGCGCCCGTGGGCACCACGACGGCCAGGTCGATCCCGAGGTCCTTGGCGAGCTTGCGCACCGGCGGCTTGGCCAGCGGCCGCTCGCCCGTGGCGGGCTGCGCCGGCACGGCGGGGAGCGCCGGGGCATCGGGCGCCGCCGGGGCGGAGCCGTTGCGCGACGGCGCGGCCGTCCGCGCCGCACCGGGCACCGCCTTGCGCGGGCGGCGCTTGGTGGAGGCGGTGGAGACGCCGTAGCCGACCAGGACGGGCTGGCGCGCCGCGGGCGCGGGCTCCTCCGCGGGGGCGGCGGGAGCCGCGGCCGGGGCCGCCTCCTGGACCGGGGGCTCGACGGCGCCCGCCGGGGTCTGCGTCGCGACCGAGATGATCACCTGGCCGACGTCGACCGTGGTGCCCTCCTCGAAGAGGAGCGCGTGCACGGTCCCGTCGAAGGGGATCGGGAGCTCCACGGCGGCCTTGGCCGTCTCGACCTCGCAGACGACCTGGCCGTCGGTGACGGTGTCACCCGGCTGGACGAACCACTTGAGGATCTCCGCCTCGGTGAGGCCCTCGCCCACATCGGGCATTTTGAATTCGCGGATGGTCACGGGGCTCTCCTCAGTACGCCAGCGAGCGGTCGACGGCGTCGAGCACCCTGTCCAGGCCGGGCAGGTAGTCGTCCTCCACACGGGCGGGCGGGTACGGGGCGTGGAAACCGCCCACGCGCAGGACCGGCGCCTCCAGGTGGTAGAAGCACCGCTCCGTGATGCGGGCGGCGATCTCCGAGCCCATGCCCAGGAACACCGGTGCCTCGTGGACGACCACGAGCCGGCGGGTCTTCTCCACCGACGCCTGGATCCCGTCGAAGTCGACCGGGGACATCGAGCGCAGGTCGACGACCTCCACCGACTTGCCCTCCTCGGCCGCGGCGGCGGCCGCCTCCAGGCAGACCTTCACCATCGGCCCGTAGGCCGCGAGCGTGACGTCCGAGCCCTCGCGCGCCACCCGGGACCCGTGCAGCGCGTCCGGGATGGCGTCGACGTCGACCTCGCCCTTGTCCCAGTAGCGCCGCTTCGGCTCGAAGAAGATCACCGGGTCGTCGCTCAGGATCGCCTGCTGGAGCATCCAGTAGGCGTCGGCGGCGTTGGACGGCGAGACCACCTTGAGGCCGGGTACGTGCGCGAAGAGCGCCTCCGGCGACTCGCTGTGGTGCTCGACCGCGCCGATGCCGCCCGCGTACGGGATGCGCACGACGACGGGCAGCTTGATCTTGCCCAGGGACCTGGCGTGCATCTTCGCGAGCTGCGTGACGATCTGGTCGTACGCAGGGAAGACGAAACCGTCGAACTGGATCTCCACGACGGGGCGGTAGCCGCGCAGCGCGAGGCCGATCGCCGTGCCGACGATGCCCGACTCGGCGAGCGGGGTGTCGATGACCCGCTCCTCGCCGAAGTCCTTCTGCAGGCCGTCGGTGATGCGGAAGACACCGCCCAGCTTGCCCACGTCCTCGCCCATGATCAGGACCTTCGGGTCCGTCTCCAGGGCCTTGCGCAGCGACTCGTTGAGCGCCTTCGCGATCGACATCTTCTGGGTAGGCACGGTGGTCACTCCCCACCCTCGAAGGACGCGAGGTAGGCGGCGAACTGCGCGCGCTCCTCGTCGACGAGCGCGTGCCCGTCCGCGTACACGTTCTCGAAGATCGACATGGTGTCCGGATCGGGCATGGCGCGCACGACCTCGCGCACCCGCTTGCCGAGCACCTCGCTCTCCGCCTCCAGCCCCTCGAAGAACGCCTCGTCGGCGCCTCCGGTGGCCGCCAGGTGGGCCTTCAGGCGCAGGATCGGGTCCTTCGCCTCCCAGGCCGCCGTCTCCTCGTCCCGCCGGTACTTCGTCGGGTCGTCGGAGGTGGTGTGCGCGCCCATCCGGTAGGTGAACGCCTCGACCAGGGTCGGGCCCTCGCCGCTCCGGGCCCGCTCCAGGGCCCAGCGGGTCACGGCCAGGCAGGCCAGCACGTCGTTGCCGTCGACCCGGACGCCGGGGAAGCCGAAGCCCTGGGCGCGCTGGTAGAGCGGCACCCGCATCTGGCGCTCGGTCGGCTCGGAGATCGCCCACTGGTTGTTCTGGCAGAAGAACACCACGGGGGAGTTGTAGACGGCCGAGAAGGTGAAGGCCTCGGCCACGTCGCCCTGGCTGGAGGCGCCGTCGCCGAAGTAGGCGATGACCGCGGAATCGGCCCCGTCCTTGGCCACCCCCATCGCGTAGCCGGTCGCGTGGAGCGTCTGCGAGCCGATGACGATGGTGTACAGGTGGAAGTTGTTGGTGGTCGGGTCCCAGCCGCCGTGGTTCACACCGCGGAACATGCCCAGCAGGTTGGTCGGGTCGACGCCGCGGCACCAGGCCACGCCGTGCTCGCGGTACGTCGGGAAGACGTAGTCGTCGGAGCGCAGGGCCCGGCCGGAGCCGATCTGGGCGGCCTCCTGGCCGAGCAGGGAGGCCCACAGGCCCAGCTCGCCCTGGCGCTGCAGGGCGGTCGCCTCGCCGTCGAACCGGCGGGTCAGGACCATGTCCCGGTACAGCCCGCGCAGGTCTTCGGTGGTGATGTCGGCGACGAAGGGGAGGAACTCCGCATTCTCTGCGTTCTCGACCCGGTCCCCTTCGGGCGTCAGCAGCTGTACCAGCTGGGGTTCGGCGTCATGCGTCGTCGCGGTGGCGGCGGCGGCCTTGCGGGCGCTCGCCGCGCCTGCCGCCCCCTTGGTGCCGCTGCTGCGTCGCGGCTTGCGCGCGGCAGTGCTCTCCACGGTCACGTGTGCTCCTCCGTCGGTCCGGCACCCGGGTTCTCCGGGGTCCAGTGCGGCTCACCTGCTCCGTACCAGCGCACGGGGTGGGTGCGCGTCGTGTACGGATCCAGGCGTGACAGGTGCCCCGGCGAGTGCCCTGCGCAATGCACGTTACCCAGTGCGCCGCATAACTGCGAAACCCCGTTTGACCTGGGATTTTGCTTGGATTTCCAAGTAAATCAGCGCAAGCGGGAACAACCACTGGTCACAGCCTTGCAGGGGGCCGGAACAACGGCACGTTATCCCGGGTAACCCCGGCAGGGAAGGGGTCAGTGTGTGAAACTGACTTCGTGCGCGAAGACGGAAAAATCAAGGTATTCCTCCTGGACGACCACGAAGTGGTACGCCGCGGCGTTCATGAGCTGTTGTCGGTCGAAGAGGACATCGAGATCGTCGGCGAGGCCGGGACGGCGGCGGACGCCCTGGTCCGCATCCCCGCCACCCGCCCCGACGTGGCCGTCCTGGACGTCCGCCTGCCCGACGGCAGCGGTGTGGAGGTCTGCCGGGAGGTCCGCTCGCGGGACGAGGACGTCAAATGCCTGATGCTGACCTCCTTCGCCGACGACGAGGCGCTGTTCGACGCGATCATGGCGGGGGCCTCGGGCTACGTGCTCAAGGCGATCCGGGGCAATGAGCTGCTCAGCGCCGTGCGCGATGTCGCGGCCGGCAAGTCGCTGCTGGACCCGGTCGCCACCGCGCGAGTGCTGGAGCGGCTGCGCGACGGGAAGAAGGGCAAGGGCGACGACCGCCTGTCGAACCTCACCGACCAGGAGCGGAAGATCCTCGACCTGATCGGCGAGGGCCTGACCAACCGCGTGATCGGCGAGCGGCTGCACCTGGCCGAGAAGACGATCAAGAACTACGTCTCCAGCCTGCTCTCCAAGCTGGGCATGGAGCGCCGCTCGCAGGCCGCCGCCTACGTGGCCCGGCTGCAGGCCGAGAAGCGCCACTGACCGCGCCCCCTCCCCGCCGAGCGGCGCCGCGCCGGGCGCCGGCCCGGTTCCACCGCCGCGCCGTTCCACTCGGGACCAAGGTCCCCGGTCCTCGGGGCGGGCTGCTCTTTCCCGGCGGCGTGCCGGTACCCGAGAGTGGACGCATGTCCCCAGAGGAGCTCCACGCCGTCGAGCTGCTGCGCCGGGTGCCGTACGGCCGGGTGGCCGCCAGCATGCGCGCGCTGCCCTTCCTCGCACTCGCCCGCCACATCGTGGTGGACGGCAGGGTCGTCCTGCGGATGCACGCCGGCTTCGGGCACCACCGGGCCTGCAACGGCAGCGTGGTGTCCTACGGGGCCGACAACTTCAATTCGTGGGACACCGGATGGTGGTCGGTCCAGTTCACCGGAACGGCTCAGGTCGTCGAACCGACCCCGACGGAACTGGAACTGTTCGGTCCGGGTCCGCATTTCGTGAACGGCGAGGTCTTCGACCCCGTCTACCTGCGCATCGATCCCCAGTTCGTCACGGTGCACTCCCTCGCCGGGAATCCGACCCGGCCGAACCAGGCGTATCAGCACGCACTCTGATCAGCCCCTATTCACACAGGAACAGAACCGAACCGAATGGACCCGGGGGAATTCATTCCCCCGGGCCCATTCGGCCGTCCGCGTCAGTTGTCGGGATCCTCGCCGCCGTTGCCGCCCGTCGGCGGGGGCGTCGTCACGGGAGGCCGCGTGGCCGTGGCCGTGGCGGTCTTCGTCGGGGTCGCCGAGGGGGTCTTCGTCGTCGTCGGCGGCGGCGTCGAGGACGGCGTGAACGACGGCGTGTACGAGGGGGCGGAGCTCGTCGGCCGGTAGGTCGGCGTGTACGTCTCCGTGTCCGTCGGCCGTGTCTGGCCGGTGGTCGGCGGCGGCGTCGTGCCCTGCGGGGGCCCGGTGGTGCTCGGCTGGCCCGCGGTGGTGCTCTGGGTGGTGCTCGGCTGCTTCGCGCCGCCCCCGCCGCCCACGGTCTTCACGGCGTAGGCCACGCCGCCCGCGACCGCGATGACCGCGAGCACGGCGAACAGCCACATCTTCCAGCGGCCGCCGCCACCGCGCTCGTCGTAGCCGTCGTAGCCGCCCGGACCTCCGCGGCCGCCCTGGCCGTTGCCGCCGCCGCCGGGGAAGGCCGAGCCGTCGTCCGGGTTCAGCGGCGGCACCATCGGCTGCTGGAACTGCGAGGTGGAGGCGTTCGCGGGGTGCTGGCGGCCCGGCCCGCCCACCGGCATGGCCGCGGTCGGGGCGGCGCCGCCCCGACCGTGCGGCAGGGCCATGGTGACCGGGCCGGTGTTCCAGGTGCCGGTGTTCGGCCCCTGGTCGTGCAGCATCTGGAGCGCGTACTGGACCAGCCCGCGCATCTCCTCCGCGCTCTGGAACCGGTCGTCCGGGTCCTTGGCGAGGGAGCGCATGACCAGGCCGTCGAGCTCCTGGGGGATGTGGTGCCCCTCCGGCAGCTGCGAGGGTGGCACGGGGGCGTCCTGGACGTGCTGGTAGACCACCGACAGCGGGGTCTCACCGGTGAAGGGGGGCCGCAGCGCGAGCAGTTCGTACAGCAGGCAGCCGGTCGCGTACAGGTCGGAGCGGTGGTCGACGGCCTTGCCCAGGGCCTGTTCGGGCGACAGGTACTGCGGGGTACCCATCACCATGCCGGTCTGGGTCATCGTCGACTGCACACCGTGCAGGGCGCGGGCGATGCCGAAGTCCATCACCTTGACCGCGCCGGTCTCGGTGATGATGACGTTCGCCGGCTTGATGTCGCGGTGCACGATGCCGTGCTGGTGCGAGTAGGCGAGCGCCTCCAGCACACCCGAGACGATGATCAGCGCCTGGTCCGGCCCGGGGGCCTCGGCGCTGAGCAGGAGTTCGCGGATGGTGCGGCCCTCGACCAGCTCCATCACGATGTACGGGACGGTGTTGGGGCCGACCCGGTCCTCGCCCGAGTCGTACACGGCGACGACGGCGTGGTGGTTCAGTCCGGCGACCGACTGCGCCTCACGCGTGAAGCGCGCCTTGGACACCGGGTCCTCGGCGAGGTCGGCGCGCAGCAGCTTCACCGCGACGGTCCGGCCCAGGCGTACGTCCTCGGCCGCGAACACCTCGGCCATGCCGCCCCGGCCCAGGCGGTGGGTCAGCCGGTACCGGCCGTCGCCCACCAGGCCACCGGCGCCCCAGTGCTCAGGACCGTCGGCCATCCCGCCGCCGTTTCCCTCGGGTTCGGGTGCCATCAGTCCTCGCCGTCGTCTCTCTCGGCCGCCGCTCAGCGGTGTCCTTTTCTTTGTGCTGCGACGAACGCTACAGCCTCCGAACCGGTCACCGTTCGGACAAGGACACCCTGCGCCCGTGTGGTCACGGAACGGGCACCCGGCTTGACGTGTGCTTGCCCTCCGGCAGACTGGGCGCCACGTGCGCCCGGCCAGAGGCGCGGGGACACATCCCGAGGGGAAGCAACACTCATGAGCCAGGACGGCACTCAGGGCCAGTACGCGGGCGGCTCTCTGGCCGGTGGCCGTTACCAGCTGAGGGACTTGCTCGGTGCGGGCGGCATGGCGTCCGTGTACCTGGCCTACGACTCCGCCCTCGACCGGCAGGTCGCCATCAAGACCCTGCACAGCGACCTGGGCCGGGAGCAGTCCTTCCGCGAGCGGTTCCGCCGCGAGGCCCAGGCTGTTGCCAAACTGTCGCACACGAACATCGTCTCGGTCTTCGACACCGGCGAGGGCGTCGTCACCTCGGCCGGCTCCCCCACCGGGGACGGCGCCGTGATGCCGTACATCGTCATGGAGTACGTGGAGGGGCAGCCGCTCGGCTCGGTCCTGGACGCGGACATCAGGCAGTACGGGGCGATGCCGGCCGACAAGGCGCTGAAGATGACGGCCGACGTGCTGGCCGCGCTGGAGACCAGCCACGAGATGGGCCTGGTCCACCGGGACATCAAGCCCGGCAACGTGATGGTGAACAAGCGCGGCGTGGTCAAGGTCATGGACTTCGGCATCGCCCGCGCGATGCAGTCCGGGGTCACCTCGATGACGCAGACCGGCATGGTCGTCGGCACCCCGCAGTACCTCTCGCCCGAACAGGCGCTGGGCCGCGGCGTCGACGCCCGCTCCGACCTGTACTCGGTCGGCATCATGCTGTTCCAGCTGCTGACCGGGCGGATCCCGTTCGACGCCGACTCGCCGCTGGCCATCGCGTACGCGCACGTGCAGGAGGAGCCGGTCGCCCCGTCCTCGATCAACCGGTCGGTGACCCCGGCGATGGACGCGCTGGTGGCGCGGGCCCTGAAGAAGAACCCGAACGAGCGCTTCCCCACGGCCGCGGCCATGCGCGACGAGGTCGCGCGGGTGCTGTCCGCGGGGCAGGCCGGCGCGCCGGTCATCGTCCAGGGGATCGGGCCGCTGAGCAGCGGGGCCGGCGTGTCCTCGGCCGTGTTCCCGCCGGTGGACTCCGGCTTCCAGGCGCCGCCGCAGTCGGTCCAGCAGCCGTACCAGGCGCACACCCCGGCGCCGTCCCCGTACGCGCCCACGCCGCACCCGCAGCCCCAGCAGCACGGGCAGGGCGGGTACGCCTACCCGCACACGCCCGCGCCGCAGCAGCAGTACGGCGCGCAGACCCCGCCGCCGTACACGATCTCGCCGGCGGCGCCGGGTCCCGCCGCGGGCGGCGGCTCGGGCGGCAGGCGGAACATGCCGCTGGTCGTCGGAGCGGTGGCGGTGGCCCTGCTGGCCGTCGGCGGCCTGGCCGCGGCCATCTCGATGAAGGACGACGGGAAGGCGAAGGACGAGGGGAAGAACACCCCCGGCGCCTCGGCCTCGGCGTCCGGCTCCGCGAAGGCCGGCTTCAAGGGGCCGGACCTCTCGCGCACCATCGACCCGGCCAAGTGCAAGGAGCCGACGAAGCACTACAGCGAGGCGGGCAAGTACTCGGCGCCGGACCTGCGCTACAAGAACCTGCTCTCGGTGAAGGAGTGCATCCAGGCCTCCGGCGGCAAGTACAAGATCATCGAGAAGGACGAGGCGGTGTACGGCAAGGACACCGTGCTGGAGCAGAACCCGGCCCCGCAGGACAAGATCTCCAAAGAGGGCACGGAGTACACGCTGACCGTGTCCACCGGCAATCCGGAGTAGCACGGTCCGCGGGCGCGTCCGACCCGGCGCACTGAGCCGTCCCGGCATCCCGGGCACCCCGATGGGGTGCCCGGGATGCCGCTTTTGCCCAGCTATGCCAACCTGAGCGCGTATCGCTGGATCCGAGCGGCGTCCAGGCCGCCCCGGGACGGGAGGGGCTCCGCCGTGACCCTGGGGCGTATCCGCAGCAGCATGCCGCGCGGCCCGCGACGGCTCGGGCTGGCGGGCATCGCACTGGCCGCCGCCGCGCTCGCGCCCGGCGCCCCCGCGTACGCCGCGTACGCCGCGCCGCCGACCGCGGCGCACACCCTCCCGCACGCCCCCTCGCGGGCGTTGGCACCCACCCTCGTACGGGCCCTGGCGCCCGCCTTCGTACAGGCGCCCGCGCCCGCTTTCGTACACGCGCTACCGCCCACCCTCGTGCCGGCGCCCGCGCCCGCCCTCGTACCCGCGCCCGCCCTCGTGCCGGCGCCCGCGCCCGCCGCGCCGGACGACGATCCGCCGGGCCAGGGGCCCGGCGGGCTGGCCGGCAGCGCCGCCGGTGTCGGCCGGGAACGGCCCGGGCGGCCCGCGGGCGCGGCCGTGAACCCCGAGGCCGTCACGGCCTCCCGGCCCCCCGCGCTGCGCCCCCGCACCCAGCCGGTCCCCCCGCCGCCCCGCGAACCCGCACCGCCCCCGGTGGCCCGCGCACTGGGCACCGGACCGAACGAGCGGGCCGCCGACCTCGCCGCCCACATCCTTCCGCTCGGCACCGGATGCGCCCTGATGGGAGTGGGTCTCGGCTACCTGGGAATGCGGCTGCGCAAAGGGATCTGACAACCCGTCCGAGGCCCCCGTCCGCCGTCCGGCGTAGTCCTCACGACGGTTGACGGATCGAACATACCCGGTATACATACTCAGTATGTCGATCCGCCACGGGCTACTCGCCCTGCTGGAACGGGGTCCTCGGTACGGCTCCCAGCTGCGCACCGAGTTCGAATCCCGCACCGGCTCCACCTGGCCCCTGAACGTCGGGCAGGTGTACACGACCCTCGCCCGCCTCGAACGCGACGGGCTCGTCGCCCCCGGCGGCGAGGACTCCGCCGGCCACACCCTGTACGCCATCACCGAGGACGGCCGCACCGAACTGCGCGCGTGGTACGAGCGGCCCGTCGACCGCGCCAACCCGCCGCGTGACGAGCTGTCCATCAAGCTCGCCATGGCCGTCGGCGCCCCCGGCGTGGACATCCGCGCCGTCATCCAGTCCCAGCGGCACGCCACCATCAAGGCGATGCAGGACTACACCCGGCTCAAGGCCAGGGCCCTCGCCGCCGTCGAGAGCGGGCAGTCCCGCGAACGCGACGACGTGGCCTGGCTGCTGGTCCTGGAGCAGCTGATCTTCCAGACCGAGGCCGAGGCCCGCTGGCTCGACCACTGCGAATCCCGGCTCGTCCGGCTCTCCCTGCCGGCCGACCGGAGAGCCGCCGAGCCCGAACCGCCCCAGGCCGCCGACCCCGCCGACCCGGCCGGGACCCCGCACCCGACCACCGCTCCGGCACCGACCACCACCCCGCCCCGCGCCGCCCGCACGCGGCGGGGCTGAACCACCGTTCCAGGGGGGACCCTTCATGCTCGACCACCCGTCACAACGGCCCGTACTGCAATTGGACCGGCTCGTCCGCACGCACGGCAGCGGCGCCACCGAGGTCCACGCCCTGCGCGGCATCGACCTCTCCGTCTTCCCCGGCGAACTCGTCGCCGTCATGGGCCCCTCCGGCTCCGGAAAGTCCACCCTGCTCACCCTCGCGGGCGGCCTCGACACCCCGACCGGCGGCCGGGTCGTCGTCGAGGGCACCGACATCACCGCCGCGAGCCGCAAGGAGCTCGCCGCGCTGCGCCGCCGCAGCATCGGGTACGTCTTCCAGGACTACAACCTGATACCGGCCCTCACCGCCGCCGAGAACGTGGCCCTGCCCCGGGAGCTGGACGGCGTATCCGCCCGCAAGGCCCGGGTCTCCGCGCTCGCCGCGCTGGAGGAGATGGGCCTGGGGGAGCTCGCCGACCGCTTCCCCGACGAGATGTCCGGCGGCCAGCAGCAGCGCGTGGCCATCGCCCGCGCCCTGGTCGGCGACCGCCGCCTGGTCCTCGCCGACGAGCCCACCGGCGCCCTGGACTCCGAGACCGGCGAGTCCGTCCTCGCCCTGCTGCGCTCCCGCTGCGACGCGGGCGCGGCCGGGATCCTCGTCACGCACGAGCCCCGCTTCGCCGCCTGGGCGGACCGCGTGGTCTTCCTCCGCGACGGCAGCGTCGTCGACGAGACCCTGCGCAGCCGCGCCGACTCCCTCCTCTCGGGGCAGGCCGGCCAGTGACCTCCTCGCTACAGGGCTGGTACCACTCCTGGGTGGCGGCGCTCCGGATAGCCCGCCGCGACGCCTGGCGCGCCAAGGGCCGCAGCGCCCTCGTCCTGTCGATGATCGCGCTGCCGATCGTCGGGGTCAGCGCCGCCGACCTCACCGTGCGCAGCGCCGAACTCTCCCCCGAGCAGACCCTCGCCCGGTCGATCGGCACCGCCGACGCCCGGTTCACCTCCAGCGGGACGGGCCGGCCGATCGAGCAGAAGCCCGACGGCACCGGCTTCCGGCCCGTCGGCGACGAGGACTCCCCCGCGCCGGTGGCGCGCAAGGAGGGAGGGGACCTGCCGGCCATGGTGTCCGCGCTGCCGCCGGGCGCCCAGTCCCTCCCGGACCGGACGGGCTACGCCCGGGTGCGCACCACCCACGGCCTGCTCAGCGTCCAGCTACGGGAGATCGACACGCACCACCCGTTGGCCGCGGGCCTGATCACCCTCGACCGGGGCCGGCTGCCCCGGGCCGCGGGCGAGGTCGTCGCCACCACGGCCTTCCTCAGGGACTCCGGCTACTTCGTCGGCTCCTCGGTGACCCCGCGCGGCACCTCGACCGCGTACAGGATCGTCGGCGCGTACGAGCTGCCGTCCGAGTTGGGGCGGACCGAGCTCATCGCCCCGCCCGGGACCCTGCTCGACCCGCTCGCCACGGCCCTGGCGGCCATCGGCTCCTCCGGGCTGCACGCCGAGGAGAGCCTGCTCGTGAAGGTCGGCGGTGACGGTTTCACGTGGAACATGGTCATGGCCGCCAACACGAAGGGCGTCAGCGTCGTCTCCCGGGCCGTGATCCTGGACCCGCCGGCCGACTCCGAGGTGCCCCTCTACCGCAACAGCCCCGAGTACCGGTACGAGCAGAACGGCACCCTCGTCGTCGAGATGGCCGTCCTGGCCACCGTCGTGGGCCTGGCCATGCTGGAGATCTGCCTGCTCGCCGGCCCGGCCTTCGCCGTGGGCGCCCGCCGCTCGCGCCGCCAGCTCGGCCTGGTCGGCGCCAACGGCGGCGACCGGCGCCACATCCGCGCCATCGTGCTCGCCGGCGGCCTGGTCATCGGCCTCGTGTCCGCCGTCGTCGGCACCGTCATCGGCGTGGCGCTCACCGTGGGCCTCAAGCCGCTGCTGGAGGCGCAGCTCGGCGCCCGCTTCGGAAGCTGGGACGTCCGGCCGCTGGAGCTCGCGGGGATCGCCCTGCTGGCCGTGATCACCGGCCTGCTCGCCGCGATCGTCCCCGCGATCACCGCGTCGCGCCAGACCGTACTGGCCTCGCTCACCGGCCGCCGCGGGGTGCGCCGCGCCAACCGCGTCCTGCCGGTCGTCGGCCTGCTCGCCGTCGTCGCGGGCGCCGCGATCGCCCTGTACGGGACCACCTCGCAGATGGGCTCCGCCGTCGTGGCGGGCGGCAGCGCCATCGCCGAGCTCGGCATCGTGGCCCTGACGCCGGTCCTGGTCGGCATGTTCGGCCGGCTCGGCCGGTGGCTCCCGCTGTCACCGCGCCTCGCGCTGCGCGACGCCGTCCGCAACCGGGGGCGTACGGCTCCCGCCGTGGCCGCCGTCCTGGCCGCCGTCGCGGGCACCGTCGCCGTGGCCACGTACCAGCACAGCCAGGACCTGCAGAACCGGCACGAGTACGTCGCCGAACTCCCGCACGGCACCGGGGTGCTCCAGGTCACCGAGAACTCCGCGCACCAGGAGGTGCCCGCCCTGCGCGAGACGCTCTCCAAGGAACTCCCGGTGGCGCGGCGGGCGGACGTGGCACGGCTGTTCGTCGGCAAGGCCACCTGCGACTCGTACTCGCCGGTGCCCGGCTGCGGGCGCGTCGAGGTCATCACGCCCAAGGAGCAGCGCTGCCCGCTCCACGAGCAGCGGGGCGCCGTCGAGTTCAGTGCGGAGGCCGCCAGGGAACTGCGCAAGGACTGGCGCTGCGTGGACAGCCGGCTCGGGGCCCATCACCAGACCGTCGTCGCCGACGAGAAGCTGCTCGGGGTGCTGGCGGTCGACGACCCCGGCTCCGTGAACGCACTCAAGGCGGGCCGGGCCGTCTCCTTCGACAAGCGCCAGGTCAAGGACGGCAAGGTCACCCTGCGGGTCGTCACCGACCTGGAGAAGGCCGAGACCGCGCAGCAGAACGACGAGGAGCTGCCGGGCGAGGACAAGGTCCTCGCCGTCCACCAGGCGCCCGACAGCGCGGAGGGCTGGGGCATCACGCTGGTCCTGCCGCCGTCCGGCGCCCAGGCCGCGGGCCTGGGCACGGCCCCGTTCGGCTCGTACTTCACCCTCGACGGGCAGGCCGGCACGGAACAGCGCCAGCGCATGGACGGCGAGATCGACCGGATGGGCGTGGAGGCCCAGGTCCGCGTCGAGGAGGGGTACCAGGGCGACAACAGCCTGACCCTGCTCGCCCTGTCCGTCTTCGCCGGACTGGTCACCATCGGCGCGGCCGGCATCGCCACCGGGCTGGCCCAGGCCGACGCCGAGGCCGACCTGAAGACCCTGGCCGCGGTGGGCGCTCCGCCGCGGGTGCGGCGCACGCTGAGCGGGTTCCAGTGCGGGGTGGTGGCCCTGATGGGCGTCGTCCTGGGCTCGGCGGCGGGTGTCCTGCCCGCCGTCGGACTGCGCCTGACGGAACGGCGCGAGCTGGAGCGGCTCCACCAGCTGGGCGAGTTCATGCGGTACGGGGCCGCGGACGCCGTTCCGTACGTGCCGATCGCCGTGCCGTGGGAGACCCTCGCCGGGCTCCTCGTCGTCGTCCCGCTGGGCGCGGCCCTGCTCGCGGCGCTGGTCACCCGCTCCAGCGGGGCCCTGGCGCGGCGGGCCGCCGGCTAGCGGCCACGGCGCCCATACCGGTGCCCCCGTACAGGGTGGATCACGCCTGTACGGGGGCACACCGTGTGAGTACGGAGGTGTACGAGACAATGGCGGCATGGAGATGCCGAGGAGTGAACGGTCGCAGGACAGCCCCCCGAACGTCCTGATCGTGGGACAGGACGGGACGGCGGTCGGCGGCGCCGATGACGAGTCGCGCGAGGTTCCGGTGACGGAGATGGTCGAACAGCCCGCCAAGGTCATGCGGATCGGCAGCATGATCAAGCAACTCCTGGAAGAGGTACGTGCCGCTCCTCTCGACGAGGCGAGCCGGGTCCGGCTCAAGGACATCCATGCCGCCTCGGTGAAGGAGCTGGAGGACGGCCTGGCCCCGGAGCTCGTGGAGGAACTGGAGCGCCTGTCGCTGCCGTTCACGGAGGAGGCCATCCCGTCCGAGGCGGAACTGCGGATCGCGCAGGCGCAGTTGGTCGGCTGGCTGGAGGGACTCTTCCACGGCATCCAGACAGCCCTGTTCGCGCAGCAGATGGCGGCGCGGGCCCAGTTGGAGCAGATGCGCCGCGCACTCCCGCCCGGCGCCTCCCACGACGACGACGAGGACGGCCCCCACGGCGCAATCCGCTCGGGCCCCTACCTCTGACCCCCACCCGGCGGGGCCCACCCAACCCCCCCACCTCCTCCCCCCCCCGGGGGGGCCCCCACCCCCCCCCCGCCCCGGGGCCCCCCGCCCCACACCCCGCCCCGCGGGCGTTGGCGGCCCGGGGCCCGGGGCGGAGCCCCGATCCTGAACCCGCACCACCCACCGCCCCGCCCCCACCCAGGCGCACCCCGGCGGAGCCCACCGCCGGCGCCCGGGCCACGCGCCGCCGAAGTGGGGCTCCCCGCACAGGACATGCTCGACGCATACTCGGGGACATGAGCTACGACGCGATCGTGCTGGCCGGCGGCGCCGCGCGCCGCCTCGGCGGGGCGGACAAGCCCGCCCTGCGGGTCGGCGGCCGCCCCCTCCTCGACCGCGTCCTGGACGCCTGCCCCGACGCCACGACCACCGTCGTCGTCGGCGGCCGCCGCGCCACCGCCCGCCCCGTCCACTGGACCCGCGAGGACCCGCCCGGCGGCGGCCCGGTGGCCGCCCTGGACGCCGGGCTCCGCCGGACCACCGCGGAGCTGGTCCTCGTCCTCTCCGCCGACCTGCCGTTCCTGGACCGCGCCACCGTACGGATCCTGCTGGCCGGCGCCGGGTCCGGACCCGGGGACGGCGCCCTCCTGCGGGACGCCGACGGCCGCGCCCAGCCCCTGGTCGCCGCCTACCGCGCGGAGCCCCTGCGGCGCGAGATCGCCCTGCTGGCCACCGAGCACGGCACCCTCGGCGGGCTGCCGCTGCGGGCCCTCACCGCCGAGCTGGACCTGGTCGAAGTGACGGATGCCACCCCCCTCGCGTCCTTCGACTGCGACACCTGGGAGGATCTCGCCGTTGCCCGCGCCCGGATCAGGGAGCATGGAACCGTGCTGGACCAATGGATCACCGCCGTCAAGAACGAGCTGGGCATCGACCTCCCCGTCGACACCGAGACCCTGCTCGACCTCGCCCGTGACGCCGCCCACGGCGTCGCCCGGCCCGCAGCCCCGCTGACCACCTTCCTGGTCGGCTACGCGGCCGCCCGGGCCGAAGCCACCGGCGCCGACCCCGCCCGGGCCGTCGCCGATGCCTCCCGCAAGGCCGCCGACCTGGCCCTGCGCTGGGCCGCCGAGGCCGAGGCGGGCGCCGCTCCCGACACCGACAGCCCCGCCGAGCGGAACGGCTCCGGATGACCCCCACTGACGCCGAACACGACCAGGACCGGGCCGCGACCCGGCCCGGGGACCCCGCCGCCGCACGGCCGCCGGCCCCCTCCGTCGACGCCCTCGACCAGGCCCTGGCCCTGGTCAACCGCGATCCCGGCGAGGGCGGCGGCGGCCACCGCCCCACCGGCTGGCAGCGGGCCCGGGACACAGCCGTCCACGCCGGCGCCGGAGTGCGCGCCCGCGCCCACCGGGTCCCCCTCCCCGAGGCCCTCGGCGAGGTCCTGGCCGCTCCCCTCGACGCCCTGTGCGACCTGCCGTCCTTCGACACCTCCGCCATGGACGGCTGGGCCGTCGCCGGGCCCGGCCCCTGGACAATCCGTACCGGCGGCGGCGTACTGGCCGGCTCCGGGCGGCCCGAACCGCTCGCCGACGGCGCCGCCGTCCGTATCGCCACCGGCGCCCGGATCCCCGCCGACACCAGCGCCGTCATCCGCAGCGAGCACTGCCGCGAGAGCGGCAGCCAGCTCCACGCCGACCGGCCCGTCCTCACCGGGCAGGACATCCGCCCCCGCGGCCAGGAGTGCCGCTCGGGCGACCAGCTGCTGCCGGCCGGCTCCCTGGTCACCCCGGCCGTACTCGGCCTCGCCTCGGCCGCCGGGTACGACGAGCTGACCACCCGGCCCCGCCCCCGGGTGGAGATCCTGGTCCTCGGCGACGAACTGCTCACCGGGGGCCTCCCCCACGACGGCCTGATCCGGGACGCCCTCAGCCCCATGCTCGGCCCCTGGCTCACCCGCCTCGGCGCCGAGGTGATCGGCACCCGGCGGCTCGGCGACGACCCGGCCGGGGCCGAGGCCCTGCTGGCGGCCGTCACCACCTCCACCGCCGACGTCCTCGTCACCACCGGCGGCACGGCCGCCGGACCCGTCGACCACGTCCATCCCGTGCTCGCCCGGGCCGGCGCCGAGCTGCTCGTCGACGGCGTCGCCGTGCGCCCCGGGCACCCGATGCTGCTGGCCCGCCTGGGGGACCGTGCGGACGGCCGCCACCTGGTCGGGCTGCCCGGCAACCCCCTCGCCGCCGTCTCCGCGCTGCTCACCCTCGCCGACCCGCTGCTGCGGGCCCTCGCCGGCCGCCGCCGGCGCCCCCGCTACACGGCCGCGGTCCAGGGCGATGTGCCGGGCCACCCGTACGACACCCGGCTGGTCCCGGTCCTGCTCAGCGGCGAGCACGCGGTGCCGCTGCGTTACAACGGGCCCGCGATGCTGCGCGGGGTGGCCGCCGCCGACGCGCTGGCCGTCGTACCGCCGCACGGCGCGCGGTCCGGTCAGGAACTGGAGATCCTCGATCTGCCCTGGGCTTCGGGAGGATGTTTCACGTGAAACTCCACGGCCAGGACGCCATGGCCCGGGAGGCCGACGAGAAACTCGTCTCCCGGCGCATCAAACTGCCCCGGCGCGTCGTCGAGAAACCGATCCGCCAGGTCTCCAAGCGCCTGCTGATGGCCTTGTTCGTGCTCTGCCTGACGGTCCTGATCGTCTGGCTCGACCGCGAGGGCTACCACGACAACGCCAACGGGAAAGTCGACCTGCTCGACTGCGTCTACTACGCCACCGTGACCCTGTCGACCACCGGCTACGGCGACGTCGTCCCGCACAGCGACACCGCGCGGCTGGTGAACGTCCTGCTGATCACCCCGCTGCGGGTGCTGTTCCTGATCATCCTGGTCGGTACCACCCTGGAAGTCCTGACGGAGCGGACGAGGGAAGAGTGGCGGCTCAGCCGCTGGAGGAAGAACTTGCGTGAGCACACGGTCGTCGTGGGCTTCGGCACCAAGGGCCGCTCGGCCCTGCAGACGCTGCTTGCCACGGGCCTGCCCAGGGAACAGGTCGTCATCGTCGACCCCAGTTCCAAGGTGATCGACATCGCCAACTCGGAGGGCTTCACCGGAGTGGTCGGCGACGCCACCCGCTCCGACGTGCTGCTGCGGGCCGAGATCCAGAAGGCCCGCCAGATCGTCATCGCCACCCAGCGCGACGACACGGCGGTCCTGGTCACCCTGACCGCGCGCCAGCTCAACCGCGGGGCGAAGATCGTCGCCGCGGTGCGCGAGGAGGAGAACGCCCCGCTGCTGCGCCAGTCCGGGGCGGACGCCGTCATCACGAGCGCGAGCGCGGCCGGCCGGCTGCTCGGCCTGTCGGTGCTCAGCCCGAGCGCCGGCACGGTGATGGAGGACCTGATCCAGCAGGGCAGCGGCCTCGACCTGATCGAACGGCCCGTCACCAAGTCCGAGGTCGGCAAGTCCGTACGGGAGACCGACGACCTGGTGGTGAGCGTGCTGCGCGGGCACCGGCTGCTGGCGTACGACGATCCGCACGCGAGCCCGCTCCAGCTGATGGACCGCGTCATCACCATCGTCCGCGCGGCGCCGACCTCCCGGGTGGTGACGCTGCCCTCCGCCGAGTAGGGCCCGGAGGTCCTGTCCCGCGGCGGCCCGGTCGCGTAGCCTCCGGGCCATGCATGCGATCACCATCGAGCAGCCCGGCGGCCCCGAGGCCCTCGTCTGGACCGACGTACCCGATCCGGTCGCTGGGGAGGGCGAGGTCCTCGTCGAGGTCGCGGCGAGCGCCGTGAACCGCGCGGACCTCCTCCAGCGGCAGGGGTTCTACGACCCCCCGCCAGGAGCCTCCCGCCACCCCGGCCTGGAGTGCTCCGGGCGGATCGCCGCGCTGGGGCCGGGAGTGTCGGGCTGGTCCGTGGGCGACCAGGTGTGCGCGCTGCTCGCCGGCGGCGGGTACGCCGAGCGGGTGGCCGTGCCGGCGGGTCAGCTGCTGCCCGTGCCGGAGGGCGTGGACCTGGTGACGGCCGCCGCGCTGCCCGAGGTCGTCACGACGGTGTGGTCGAACGTGTTCATGGTCGCCGGGCTGCGCCCCGGCGAGACCCTGCTGGTGCACGGCGGATCCAGCGGTATCGGCACCATGGCGATCCAGCTGGGCAAGGCGGTGGGCGCGACGGTCGCGGTCACCGCGGGCGGGCCGGGGAAGCTGGCCCGCTGCGGGGAGCTGGGCGCGGACATCCTGATCGACTACCGCGAGCAGGACTTCGTCGCGGAGCTGCGGGCGGCGACGGGCGGGGCCGGTGCGGACGTCATCCTGGACATCGTGGGCGCCAAGTACCTCGCGCGGAACGTGGACGCCCTGGCCGTCAACGGCCGGCTCGCGGTGATCGGCCTCCAGGGCGGGGTGAAGGCCGAGCTGAACCTCGGCGCGCTGCTCGCCAAGCGGGCCGCGATCACCGCCACCTCGCTGCGGGCCCGCCCCCTGGAGGAGAAGGCGGCGATCGTCGCGGCGGTCCGGGAGCACGTGTGGCCGCTGTTCGCGGCGGGCCGGGTCCGCCCGGTGGTCCACGCGTCGTTCCCCATGGCGGAGGCCGCCGAGGCCCACCGGGCGATGGAGTCGGGCGCCCACACCGGCAAGCTGCTCCTCACGGTCTGAGGACCCCACGGGCGGGGCGCGGGCCTCCTGCGCCCCGCCCCCGCCCGTGCGGCACTAGAGGCTGCGCAGGAGCACCGCCGGTGATTCCACGCAGTCGGCGACGTACCGCAGGAAGCCTCCGGCCGTCCCCCCGTCGCACACCCGGTGGTCGAAGGTCAGCGACAGCTGCACGACCTGCCGGACGGCAAGCTGCCCCTGGTGGACCCACGGCTTCGCCATGATCCGCCCGACGCCGAGCATCGCGGCCTCGGGGTGGTTGATGATCGGCGTGGAGCCGTCGACCCCGAACACCCCGTAGTTGTTCAGGGTGAACGTGCCGCCCGTCAGGTCGGCCGGGGCCAGCTTCCCCGAGCGCGCCAGTTCGGTCAGGCGCGCGAACTCCGCCGACAGCGACTCCGGGTTGCGGTCCTGGGCGTCCCGCACCACGGGGACCACCAGGCCCCGCTCGGTCTGCGCGGCGAAGCCGAGGTGCACGGACGGGAGCCGCACGATCTCGTTCGCCGCGAGGTCGACGGTGGAGTTGAGCTCCGGGTAGCGGGCCAGTGCGGCGGTGCAGATCCGGGCCAGCAGCGCCAGTACCGAGATCTTGGGCCCGGCCGCCGCGTTCATCGCGGCCCGGGCCGCCATCAGCTCGGTGGCGTCCGCGTCGACCCAGCAGGTGGCGTCGGGGATCTCGCGCCGGCTGCGCGACAGCTTCTCCGCGACCACTCCGCGCAGGCCCTTGAGCGGGACCCGTTCGCCCGCGGCGGCCGCGGCGGGGGCGGGGGCGGGGGCCGCCTCGGCGGTCCGCCGCGCGGCCAGCGCCGCCTCGACGTCCGCGCGCAGGATCAGGCCCTCGGGTCCGGATCCGCGCAGCGCGCGGAGGTCGACCCCGTGGTCCTTGGCCAGCTTGCGCACGAGCGGCGAGATCACGGGCACCGGCCCGGCCGTGCCGACCGCGGCGGGCGCCGCGACGGGCGCCGCGGCCGGCACGGCGGCCGGCACGGTGACGGGCACGGTGGCCGGCGCCGAGACCTCGGCGGTGACGGGTCGCACCCGTCGCCGACGCGCCGGGCGCGAGTGGTCCGTGCCGTAACCGATCAGGGGACGG
Source organism: Streptomyces sp. NPDC058662 (assembly GCF_042716255.1). Taxonomy (NCBI): domain Bacteria; kingdom Bacillati; phylum Actinomycetota; class Actinomycetes; order Kitasatosporales; family Streptomycetaceae; genus Streptomyces; species Streptomyces sp. NPDC058662. The sequence continues at coordinate 26,368 of NZ_JBHXRU010000001.1, forward strand.
GGCTGGTCGCCGGAGTCCCCGGTCTCGTCCGCCGGAGCCTGCGGGAGGGACTCCGCGCCCACCGCCACGGTGATCAGCGGGGCTCCGACGGGCAGTTCCTCGCCCTCCGCCCCGAACCGGGCGGTGACCACACCGCCGTACGGGCAGGGCACCTCGACCATCGCCTTGGCCGTCTCGACCTCGACGACGGGCTGGTCGATGGCGACGACGTCGCCGACCGCGACCAGCCAGCGCACGATCTCGGCCTCGGTGAGGCCCTCGCCGAGGTCCGGCAGCTTGAATTCCATGACCTGCGGCATCAGTTCTCCCACTGCAGGCGGGCCACGGTGTCCAGGATCCGGTCCACGCCCGGCAGATGGTGCTTCTCCAGCATCGGCGGCGGGTACGGGATGTCGAAGCCCGTCACCCGCAGCACCGGCGCCTCCAGGTGGTGGAAGCAGCGCTCCGTGACGCGGGCGGCGATCTCCGCTCCCGGGCCGCCGAAGCCGCCGGCCTCGTGCACGACGACCGCGCGCCCGGTCCGGCGTACGGAGGCGACGACCGTCTCCTCGTCGAAGGGGACCAGCGAGCGCAGGTCCACGACCTCCAGGTCCCAGCCCTCCGCGCGCGCCGCCTCGGCCGCCTCCAGGCACACCGGCAGCGACGGCCCGTAGGTGATCAGGGTCGCGCTGGTGCCCGCCCGCCGCACCAGGGCCTTGCCGATGCCCGGTACCGCCGCCGGCGCCTGGGGGGACCAGTCGGCCTTCGACCAGTACAGCCGCTTCGGCTCCAGGAAGACCACCGGGTCGTCGCTGGCGATCGACGCGCGCAGCAGCCCGTACGCGTCCTCGACGGTCGCCGGGGTGACCACGGTCAGGCCGGGCGTCGCCACGTAGTAGGCCTCGGAGGAGTCGCAGTGGTGCTCCACCCCGCCGATGCCGCCGCCGTACGGCACCCGGATGGTGATCGGCAGCGGCATCGCGCCGCGCGTCCGGTTGCGCATCTTCGCCACATGCGAGATCAACTGCTCGAAGGCCGGGTACGCGAACGCGTCGAACTGCATCTCCACGACCGGGCGCAGCCCGTACATCGCCATGCCGACGGCCGCGCCCAGGATTCCGGCCTCCGCGAGGGGCGTGTCCGTGCAGCGCTCCTCGCCGAACTCCTTGGCCAGGCCGTCCGTGATCCGGAAGACCCCGCCCAGGGTGCCGACGTCCTCGCCCATGACGTGGACCGTCGGGTCCTCGGCCATCGCGTCGCGCATGGCCCGGGTCAGTGCCTGCGCCATCGTCGCGGGCTTGGCCCCCGGCTTCGCCGCCTTCTGCGCCACCGTCGTCATTCGCCGTCCTCCGCTTCGAGCTCGGCCCGCAGCATGGCCGCCTGCTCGCGCAGCCGGTCGGTCTGCTCCGCGTACACGTGCGCGAAGAGATCCATCGGGTCCACCACCGGGTCCGCGTTCATGCCCTCGCGGAGCGCCGCGGCCATCTGCTCGGCCTCCTCGCGGGCGGTGCGGATGCCCTCGTCGTCGAGGATTCCGCGCGCGGTCAGCTCGCGCTCCAGCAGCTCCACCGGGTCGTGCGCCTTCCAGGCCTCGACCTCGGCGTCGCCCCGGTACCGGGTCGCGTCGTCGGCGTTCGTGTGCGCCTCCATCCGGTAGGTGACGGCCTCGATCATGGTGGGTCCGCCGCCTGCCCGGGCCCGCCGGACGGCCTCGGTGAGCACCTCGTGCATCGCGGCGATGTCGTTCCCGTCGACCAGTCGGCCGGGCATGCCGTACCCCACGGCCTTGTGGGCCAGTGTCGGGGCGGCGGTCTGCTTGGCGAGCGGGACGGAGATCGCGAAGCCGTTGTTCTGCACGAGGAAGACCACCGGGGCCTGCCAGACGGCGGCGAAGTTCATCGCCTCGTGGAAGTCGCCCTCGCTGGTGCCGCCGTCGCCGACCATGGCCAGCGCGACCACGTCGTCGCCGCGCAGCCGGGCGGCGTGCGCCAGTCCCACGGCGTGCGGCAGCTGGGTCGCGAGCGGGGTGCTCAGCGGGGCTATCCGGTGCTCGCGCGGGTCGTACCCGGTGTGCCAGTCGCCGCGCAGCAGGGTCAGCGCCTGGACGGGGTCCAGGCCGCGGGCCACGGCCGCCAGGGTGTCGCGGTAGCTCGGGAAGAGCCAGTCCCGGTCCTCCAGGACCAGGGCGGCCGCGATCTCGCAGGCCTCCTGTCCGACGGTGGACGGGTAGACGGCGAGCCGCCCCTGCCGGGTGAGCGCGGTGGCCTGGGCGTTGTAGCGGCGGCCGCGCACCAGTTCGGCGTAGCAGCGGCGCATCAGCGCGGGGTCGAGCCGGTCGGCCGCCTCGGTCCCCAGCACCCGGTAGGGCTCCGGGTCCGGGAGCAGCGGGGCGGCGTCCGTACGGGGCCTCCAGGCGGGCGGCGGGGTGGGACGGTGGGACGCACCGGCACCGGGCAGCTCTTGGACCGTCATGGCGGCGTACACCTCCTCGTGGGAAGCGGGCGGGGAGAGCCCCGGGTGTGAGGCGCCTCACCTACCGATTGTTCGGTTGTCCGCGCAATTTGGCTACAGGCGGCTCCAGGCTGTGGACAAACGGGCGCCGGGACCGTGGGATGGATGCAGGACGTCCAGGAGAGGGAGGCATCGGGCAATGCCGGATGAACAAATGGCCGCGGCGGGCGCCGCACCGGGTCCGGCCGGCGGGCCCCCGGGCGCCCCTGCGGCCTCTCCCGTCACGCCCGTTCCGCCCCGGCCGCTGGACCCGATCGACCGGTCGATCATGCGGCTGCTCCAGGCGGACGGCCGGGCCTCCGTACGCTCGGTGGCCGAGCAGGTGCACGTCTCGCGTGCCAACGCGTACGCCCGGATCAACCGGCTGATCGACGACGGGGTGATCCGCGGTTTCACCGCCCGCGTGAACCACGAGCGGGCGGGCCAGGGCGCCTCCGCGTACATCACGCTGAAGATCGTCCAGAACTCCTGGCGGACGGTCCGCGAGAAGCTCCGCGAGCTCCCGGGGGCCGCGCACATCGCGCTGGTCAGCGGGGATTTCGATGTCCTGCTGCTGGTCCACACCCCGGACAACCGGACCCTGCGCGAGCTGGTCCTGACCCGCCTCCAGGCCATTCCGGAGGTCCTGTCCACGCGCACCCTGCTGGTGTTCGAGGAGACGGACCTCCTGGCCCCGGGGCCGGGCGCGGCGGCCACCCCGCCCCTCAGGGAGGACTAGGCCGCCCGGGTGACAGGGGGGGTGCGGCCGCCGGTTCTAGCGGCCGCCCCGGACGGTCCGCAGGCCGTCGAGGGCCATGTGGACGACGGCGTCGGCGAGCTCGTCCGGGCCCGTGCCCGGGTGCGGCCGGTACCACTCGACCAGCGAGTTCACCATGCCGAAGAGCAGCCGGGTGGCCAGGCGGATGTCCACGTCCGCCCGCAGGTCCCCGTCGGCCGCGGCCGCCTTGAGGAGCTCGGCGACCTGGTGATCGAACTCCCGGCGGCGCTCCAGCGCCCACCGCTCGGCCCGCGTGTTGCCCCGGACGCGCAGCAGCAGCGTCACGTACGGCAGCTCGGAGACCAGCACCTCCACGGTGCGCCGGGTGACGTACTCGACGCGTTCGACCGCCCGGCCCCGTACGGCGCCCGGCTCCTCCAGGACGGCGAAGAGCCCGTCGAGGGCGCGGCTGACGGCGCGGCGCAGCAGCTCCTCCTTGCCCGCGACGTGGTGGTAGATCGAGGACTTCGAGATGCCGGCGGCCTTGGAGAGGTGCTCCATCGAGGTGCCGTCGTAGCCGCGCTCGTTGAAGACCTGGACGGCCACGGACAGCAGCGTCTCGGGGGTGTAGGTGTCCCGCTTGACCGTCGTCATCGCGCCTCGTCCCCGTCGTCCGCGCCGTCTCCCGCGTAGCCCAGCTTGAACAGCGCCAGCGAGGGCGCGTACCGGCCGCCGGGACAGCGCTCGTCCAGGTGGTGCAGCAGGTCGTACGCCCAGTCCCGGCCGAGGCGCTCGTGCCATTCGGAGGGGCCGAGCGGGTAGTTGACCCCGAGCCGCATGGCGGTGTCGATGTCCTCGGCGCAGGCCACGCCGCGGGCGACGGCGTCGGCCGTGAGGTCGATGAGCATCGCGACCGTCCGGGCGACGATCATGCCCGGCACGTCGGCGATGACCGAGACCTTCTTGCCGAGCTTCTGGAACAGTCCGATGGCCTCGGCGAGAGTGCGCTCGCTGGTGTCCTGGCTGGCGGAGAGCGCGATCCGGGTGGCGCCGCGGTAGTCCAGCGCGAGGTCGAAGTAGACGACGTCGGCGAACTCGACGGAGGTCTTCCCGTCGGCGAGGACCAGCTGGCCCTCGCCGGGCAGCTGGATGTACGGGCCCCCGTGCTCGGTGGCCGTCACCGCGACGCCGGCCTCCTCCAGGAGGTCGGCCAGCACGGCGGCGGGGCCGAGGTCACCGACGAGGGTGACCTTGTCCGGAGCCGCCTCGGGCGCGGCCGTGTGCGGCTGCCCGACGGCGGCGTCCGGGCCGTACGGGAACCAGCCGTGCCCCGACTTGCGGCCGAGGCGGCCCGACTGGACCAGCCGGCGCTGCGCCAGCGAGGGGGTGAACTTGGGGCTGCGGTGGAAGGACTCCCACACCGAGCGGGTGACCGCCTCGTTGACGTCCTGCCCGATGAGGTCCGTGAGCGCGAAGGGGCCCATCTTGAAGCCGCCGCTCTCCCGGAGCACGGCGTCGATCGTGGCCGGGTCGGCGCCCTGCTCCTCGTACACCGCGAAGGCCTCGGCGTAGAAGGGCCGGGCGATCCGGTTGACGATGAAGCCGGGGGTGTCGGCGCAGCGGACCGGCGTCTTCCCCCAGCCCAGGACGGTGCGGTACGCGCGCTCGGCGGCGGCCGGGTCGGTCGCGAAGCCGCTGACCACCTCGACGAGCGGGAGCAGCGGGGCCGGGTTGAAGAAGTGCAGGCCCAGGAAGCGGCCCGGGTGGGCGAGACCGGCGGCGAGCTCGGTGACGGAGAGCGAGGAGGTATTGGTGGCCAGCAGCGCCTCGGGGGCGACGACCTCCTCCAATGCGGCGAACAGCGCGCGCTTGACGGCGACGTCCTCCACGACGGCCTCGATGACGAGAGCGGCGTCGGCGAGCCCGGCGAGGCCCTCCGCCGCGCGGATCCGGCCCGACGCGTCCTCGGCCTCGGCCGGGTCGAGGCGGCCCTTGGCCGCCATCCGTTCGAGCCGGTCCTGCACGAAGGAGACGCCGTCGGCGGCGAGCGCGGCGTTGATGTCGTAGATCAGCACGCGGTGACCTGCGAGAAGGGCGACCTGGGCGATGCCCTGGCCCATGGTGCCCGCGCCGATGACCGCCACAGTGCGGGACCGCTCGATTGCTGTCATGTCCTGATCCTCCCGCACCGACTTATCCACAGGACTGCCGGGCCCTCTTGTCCCGACCGATCGTTCGGTTACTCTAACTCCAGTCTGCTCTCCTTCGCCCGGCTCAACGAGGAGTTGGTCCCTGATGGCCGCCGAGCTCACCGTCCACCAGCTGTCCGCCAAGCACCGGCCCACCCTGGACCAGGCCTTGTCGGCGATCCGCAGCCGCGCCTACTGGTCGCCGCATCCCGAGCACCCCAAGGCGTACGGCGAGACCGCGCCCGCCGACGGGCTCACCGCCTTCGAGGCCGTCCGCGGCACCCGGATGGACCTGGGCCAGCCCGGCACCGACGGCTGGGTGGGCGGCGAGGTGTCCCCCTACGGCCCCGACCTGGGCGTCGAGTACCCGCATGTGGACCCGGAGGTCCTGCTGCCCGCGATGCGGGCCGGTATGGGCGCCTGGCGCGACGCCGGCCCCGAGGCGCGCGCCGTGGTCTGCGTCGAGATCCTGGCCCGCATCTCCGCCCGCACCCACGAGTTCGCGCACGCGGTCATGCACACCAGCGGCCAGGCGTTCATGATGGCGTTCCAGGCGGGCGGCCCGCACGCGCAGGACCGCGGCCTGGAGGCCGTGGCGTACGCGTACGAGGAGCAGACGCGCGTCCCCGGTCGGGCCGACTGGTCCAAGCCGCAGGGCAAGAAGGACCCGCTGGAGCTCGGCAAGAGCTTCACGGCCGTCCCGCGCGGTATCTCGCTCATGATCGGCTGCAACACCTTCCCCACCTGGAACGGCTACCCGGGCCTGTTCGCCTCCCTGGCCACGGGCAACGCCGTGCTGGTCAAGCCGCACCCGCGGGCCGTGCTGCCGCTGGCCCTCACCGTCCAGGTGGCGCGCGAGGTCCTCGCGGAGACGGGCTTCGACCCGAACCTGGTGGCGCTGGCCGTGGAGCGGCCCGGCGAGGGCATCGCCAAGGCCCTGGCCGTGCGGCCCGAGATCAAGCTGATCGACTACACGGGCTCCACGGAGTTCGGCGACTGGCTGGAGGCCAACGCCCGCCAGGCGCAGGTCTACACGGAGAAGGCGGGTGTCAACACCGTCGTCCTGGACTCCACCGACAACTACAAGGGGATGCTGGCCAACCTGGCCTTCTCGCTCTCCCTCTACAGCGGTCAGATGTGCACCACCCCGCAGAACCTGCTGATCCCGCGCGACGGCATCGCGACGGACGCCGGGCACAAGGCCTACGACGAGGTCGTCGCCGACCTCGCGGCCTCCGTCGGCGGCCTGCTGGGCGACGACGCCCGGGCCAACGCCCTGCTCGGCGCGCTGGTCAACCCGGACGTCAAGGCCCGTCTGGACGCGGCGGCCGCACTGGGCGAGGTCGCCCTGGCCTCCCGCGAGGTCGTCAACCCGGAGTTCCCGGACGCGGTGGTCCGCACGCCGGTGATGGTGAAGCTGGACGCGTCCAAGCCGGACCCGGAGGCCGCGTACCTCTCGGAGTGCTTCGGCCCGGTCTCCTTCGCGGTGGCCGTCGACTCCACCGCGGACGGGCTGGAGCTGCTGCGGCGCACGATCCGGGAGAAGGGCGCGATGACGGTGGGCGCGTACACCACGTCCGCGGACATGGAGCGGGCGATCGAGGAGGTCTGCCTGGAGGAGTCCGCGCAGCTCTCCCTGAACCTGACCGGCGGGGTGTACGTCAACCAGACCGCCGCGTTCTCGGACTTCCACGGCTCCGGCGGCAACCCGGCGGCGAACGCGGCGCTGTGCGACGGCGCCTTCGTCTCGAACCGCTTCCGGGTGGTCGAGGTGCGCCGCCAGGCCTGACCTACCCGTCCTCTTCCACTGGGGCGGGCCCGCCCCAGTGGAAGAGGGCCATGGCCACGCTGGTGGCCAGGTTGTAGCTGGAGACCTGGGGGCGCATGGGCAGGGAGACCAGGTGGTCGGCCCGGTCCCGCAGCTCCGGGGAGATCCCGTGGCGTTCCGAGCCGAAGGCGAGGAGCGCGTCGTCCGGGAGGGTGAGGGCGCGGACGTCCTCGCCCTCCGGGTCGAGCGCGTAGAGCGGGCCGGGCGGCAGCTCGTCCAGTGCGAGGCGTTCGACGGTGGTGGCGTAGTGCAGCCCGGCCCCGGCCCGGACCACGTTCGGATGCCAGGGGTCGAGGTCGCCCCGCGTCACCACGCCGGTGGCCCCGAAGCCGGCGGCGAGGCGGACGACGGCGCCGACGTTGCCGAGGTTGCGGGGGTTGTCGAGGACGACGACCGGCGCGGGGCGCGGCAGCCGGCGCAGCGCCGCGAGGCCGGCCTCCCGGTCGGGCCGTACGGCCAGCGCGGCGACCCCGGTCGGGTGCACCCGGGGCAGCAGCCCCTTGAGCTCCGCCGGGCGCACCAGGCGGGCCACCTCGGCCTCGACGTCCGGCGCCAGTTCCGCGGCGAGCGCCCGTACGGCCCGGGGGTCGTCCGCGACGGCCAGCCGCACCTCGGCCCCGAACCGCAGCGCGTGCTTCAGCGCGTGGAACCCGTCCAACACGACGAGGTCCCCCCGCCCGACCCCGTCCCGCCACTGCCGCCCGATCTCCCCGAATCCCCACTCCACACTCATCCCCCGACCCTACGACCCCCCACCCCCACCACCATCCAAGGCCCGGGGCCAGGGCGAAGCCCCGAAACCCCGCCCCGCGAATCCAGCCCCGCCGGCGTTTGAGGCGCGGGGTCCGGGGCGGAGCCCCGAGTGCTTGCGCACCGCCCCCCGAGGAGGCGGCGCCGGCCCCGGCGGGTCAGCGCGGAACGGCCCCCGGCTCCGCAGCGGCCTGCGCGGGCACGACCACACCCCCCGCCGGCCCAGGCCCCGGCACCGGCCCCCGCCGAGCGACCCACCCCCCGAGCCACACCAGAAACCCCGTCGGCAGGAACACCGCGTCAGCGGCGATCATCGCCAACGAGAAGAACGGCAGGCCCAGCAGCACCGCGATCCCCGCGTGCTCCAGCATCATCACCGCCAGCAGCACGTTCTTGATCCGCCGGTTGAACAGCGTGAACGGAAACGCGACCTGCACCGCGACCGTCCCGTACGACAGCAGCATCACCAGCGTCCCGCTGCCCGCCAGCAGCGCCGACAGCCCCGGCCAGGGCGTGAAGTAGTCCAGCCCCAACGGGTAGTACAGCGCGGTCCCGTCCTGCCACCGCGACCCCTGGATCTTGTACCAGCCCGCCGTCGCGTAGATCAGGCAGACCTCCGCCGCGATCACCAGCATGCCCGCGTTGTGCAGCAGGTTCGCGAGGACGTCCAGGGCGGCCCGCCCCTCGCCGCCCCGCTCGTACCGGTCGACCGTCCACCACAGGCCGGACACCACCCACAGCGCCGCGAAGACGGCGAGCCAGCCGGCGCTCAGGTGCCCGGCCAGGGCCCCGTACGCGAACAGCGCGCCCAGCACGCCCCACAGCACCGGCCCGCCCGGCCCGGCCGAGGCCGAACCGCGCGTGCGGACCCGGCGCGCGTCCAGCGACCACACCTGCGCGCACCGGGTGAGGACCAGGTAGATCGCCATGAGGTGGATGACGTTGTCCCCGCCGTCCCCCATGAAGACGCTGCGGTTCTGCAGCGAGAGCACGCCGACCATGAACACCACGGACACCGCCCGGGTCCGCCAGCCCAGCAGCAGGAGCAGGCTCGCCGCCACGGAGGCGGCGTAGACGAGCTCGAACCACAGCGTGGAGTCGGACCACATCAGGATCGTGAAGGCGCCGTTGGAGTCGGTCAGCCGCTGCGCCAGCTCCCAGCTCCACGGGCCGTCCGGCCCGTACAGCTCGTGGCGGTTCGGGATCTCCCGGAGCAGGAAGAAGAGCCAGGTCCCGGCGAAGCCGATGCGCACCACGGCGCTCTGGTACGGGCCGAGGGCCCGCCCGGTGACCTCCGCGACCGCCCGCCGGGCCGCTCCCCGCGCCCCGCGCACCCCCTTCGCCCCGCGCACCCCCTTCGCACCGCTCACACCCTCCGCACCACTCACCCCCCGCGCACCGTTCACACCGTCCACCACGGCAACTCCCGGAAGTACGTCTCGGTGTCGGTCGTCTCGGTGGTCCACTCCGGCGCGGCCACGGCCGTGGTCGCCGAGCGCAGCTGGACCCGCAGGATGTGCCCGCCCCGGTGGTCCGGCAGCAGCCGGTCCAGCGCGATCCGCCGCAGGTACTCCTCGGACAGTGCGCCGCGTTCACCGGTCGGTTCGTTCTGGTCGTCGTGCGAGCCGGTGAAGAAGTCCCAGGCCCGGCGGAGCTCGTTCTGGCGCGTGTGGCTCGGCAGCGGGCTGTGCCGGATCGCCGCGCCGTCCTCGGCGGACAGGTCGCGCCAGTCGGTGGTGGCGAGCTCGCCGCCCGGGGTCCGCACCTGCGCCCGCACCTGGACGGCGATGTTCTGCTGGAGCGGGTTCGGGGCGAAGAGCTTCCAGTTCTGCTCGAATTCCGGGTAGATCCAGCCGTCGATCGTCTTCGCGTGCCGCTTGCTCACCGTGTTGGACGGCGCGACGTGCAGGAAGACGAAGGCCAGGTGCGCGCACGCGGCCACCGCGACGGCCCCCAGCGCGAGGGCCGCGACGACCCGGTACGGGGTGGACAGACCGGCGATCCCCGGCGCCCGGGGCGGCGCCGGAGCGGCCTCGTCCGAGGGCTCGCGGTCGTTCGAATCCATCCCGCCCCGATCATCCGGCGTCCACAGGGTTGACCTCAGAGGTTGACACCCTACGGGCCGCCGTCCCACCATTGAAGGGCATGAACCGAACGATCGGTCGGTCGGGCGGACGGCGGACTCTGACAGGGGGCCGGGATGGTGGCAGTGACCCCGGAGACGGGACAGGGCATGGCCCTCGGGACGGACAGGACAGGCGGGACCGACATGACGGCCGACCTCGGCGTACAGCTGGCGGCGGCGTTCGACGCCGCAGTGGCGGCCGACGAGCGCGTGGAGCCGCGCGACTGGATGCCCGACGAGTACCGCGCCTCCCTCGTCCGCCAGATGGCGCAGCACGCCCACTCGGAGATCATCGGCATGCAGCCCGAGGCGAACTGGATCACCCGCGCGCCCTCGCTGCGCCGCAAGGCGATCCTGATGGCCAAGGTGCAGGACGAGGCGGGCCACGGCCTGTACCTCTACAGCGCCGCCGAAACGCTGGGCACCAGCCGCGACGAGCTGCTCGACAAGCTCCACTCGGGGAAGCAGAAGTACTCCTCGATCTTCAACTACCCCACCCTGACCTGGGCCGACGTCGGCGCCATCGGCTGGCTCGTGGACGGCGCGGCGATCACCAACCAGGTACCGATCTGCCGCTGCTCGTACGGGCCGTACGCGCGCGCCATGGTCCGGATCTGCAAGGAGGAGTCCTTCCACCAGCGCCAGGGGTACGAGCTCCTCCTCGCCCTCTCCCGGGGCACGGAGGCGCAGCACGCGATGGCGCAGGACGCGGTCGACCGGTGGTGGTGGCCCTCCCTGATGATGTTCGGCCCGCCCGACGACGAGTCGGCGCACTCGGCGCAGTCGATGGCCTGGCGGATCAAGCGCCACTCGAACGACGAGCTGCGCCAGCGGTTCGTGGACATCGCCGTCCCGCAGGCGGAGTCCCTGGGCCTGACCCTGCCCGACCCCGACCTCAAGTGGAACGAGGAGCGCGGGCACCACGACTTCGGCGCCATCGACTGGGCGGAGTTCTGGGACGTGCTCAAGGGCAACGGCCCCTGCAACGAGCAGCGGATCGGCCAGCGGCGCACGGCGCACGAGGAAGGCGCCTGGGTGCGCGACGCGGCCGCGGCGTACGCGGAGAAGCACGCCGTGAAGACGGCGAACGACGAGGAGGCACGGGTATGACGCAGAACTGGCCCCTGTGGGAGGTGTTCGTCCGCTCACGGCGCGGGCTCTCCCACACGCACGCGGGAAGCCTGCACGCCCCCGACGCGGAGATGGCCCTGCGCAACGCTCGCGACCTGTACACCCGGCGCGGCGAGGGCATCTCCATCTGGGTGGTGCCCTCCACGGAGATCACCGCTTCCTCGCCCGACGAGCGGGACCCGTTCTTCGCCCCGTCCGCCGACAAGCCCTACCGCCACCCCACCTTCTACGACATCCCGGAGGGGGTGAGCCACCTGTGACCAGCACCGGTACCGCCAACGCGGCGGCGCTCGCCCTCGCCGACGACGCGCTGATCCTCTCCCACCGCCTCGGCGAGTGGGCGGGGCACGCCCCCGTCCTGGAGGAGGAGGTCGCCCTCGCCAACATCGCCCTCGACCTCCTCGGCCAGGCCCGCATCCTGCTGTCGACGGTCGGCGACGAGGACGAGCTCGCCTTCCTGCGCGAGGAGCGGGCCTTCCGCAACCTCCAGCTCGTCGAGCAGCCGAACGGCGACTTCGCCCACACGATCGCCCGCCAGCTCTACTTCTCCCTCTACCAGCACGAGCTCTACGGAGAGCTCGCGCGCGGGGACGGCCCCTTCGCCCCCCTGGCCGCCAAGGCCGTGAAGGAGACCGCGTACCACCGCGACCACGCCGAGCAGTGGACCCTGCGGCTGGGCGACGGCACCGAGGAGAGCCGCTCCCGTATGCGGACGGCGCTGGACGCGCTCTGGAAGTTCACCGGTGAGATGTTCCAGCCGGTGGAGGGACTCGACGTCGACCTGACCGCCCTGGAAGGTCGGTGGCTGGCGGCGCTGACCGGCGTCCTGGAACAGGCCGGGCTCCCGCTGCCCGCGGGGCCCCGCACCGGCGCCTGGGCCGCCGGCGCGGGCCGGCAGGGCCTGCACACGGAGCCGTTCGGCCTGCTGCTCGCCGAGATGCAGCACCTGCACCGCAGCCACCCGGGGGCGTCGTGGTGACCGGGACGGGGACGGGGACCACCCGCCTGGAGGCGGAGCTCGCCGAACTCGCCGGCTCCGTCCCCGATCCCGAACTGCCGGTGCTCACCCTCGGGGAGCTCGGTGTGGTGCGCGGGGTGCGGATGCACGAGGACGGCCACGCCGAGGTCACCCTCACCCCCACCTACACGGGCTGCCCGGCCATCGAGGCCATGTCCGCCGACATCGAGCGGGTCCTGACCGGCCACGGCATCCCCGAGGTGCGGGTGTCCACCGTGCTGGCGCCCGCCTGGTCCACGGACGACATCAGCGCCGAGGGCCGCCGCAAGCTCGCCGAGTTCGGCATCGCGCCGCCGCGCCCCCACGCGGCCGGCGGACCGGTCCCGCTGACCCTGTCGGTGCGCTGCCCGAACTGCGGGTCCACCGACACCGAGCTGCTCAGCCGCTTCTCCTCCACCGCGTGCAAGGCGCTGCGCCGCTGCGTGGCCTGCCGCGAACCGTTCGACCACTTCAAGGAGCTGTAGATGGCCGAGGCACTCCGGCCCGCCGCCCGCCACGGCGCGTTCCACCCGCTCACGGTGGCCTCGGTCGAGCGCCTCACCGACGACTCGGTGGCGCTGACGCTGCGGGTTCCCGAGGAGCTGCGCGCCGAGTACCTGCACGCACCCGGCCAGCACCTGACCCTGCGCCGATCCGCCCCCGAGGGCGCCGAGGTCCGCCGCACCTACTCGATCTGCTCCCCCGCCCCGGCGCCCGACGGCCCCGGCCCGGAGCTGCTGCGGGTCGGGGTGCGCCTGGTGGAGGGCGGGGAGTTCTCCACCTTCGCGCACAAGGAGGTCGTCGCCGGGGACGTGCTCGACGTGATGGTCCCGGCCGGACGGTTCGTCCTGGACCCGGCCGCCGCCCCGGCCGGCGCGCACTACGCGGCGGTCGTCGGCGGCAGCGGAATCACCCCCGTGCTGTCGATCGCGGCGAGCCTGCTGGCGGCCCGCCCCGACGCCCGGTTCTGCCTGGTGCGCAGCGACCGGACGGCGGCGTCCACGATGTTCCTGGAGGAGGTCGCCGACCTCAAGGACCGCTATCCGGCGCGGTTCCAGCTGGTCACCGTCCTCTCCCGGGAGGAGCAGGAGGCCGGGCTGCCGTCAGGCCGGCTGGACGGCGAGCGGTTGGCTGCCCTGCTGCCCGCGCTGCTGCCGGTCGAGGACGTGACGGGCTGGTTCCTGTGCGGCCCGTACGGACTGGTGCAGGGCGCGGAGCGGACACTGGCCGCCCTCGGCGTCCCGCGGACCCGGGTGCACGAGGAGATCTTCCACGTCGAGGACGTCGCCGCCCCCGTCCGCGCGGCGGCTCCGGCCGGCCCCGCGCGCGGGCGGGTCACGGCGCGGCTCGACGGCCGCTCGGGCACCTGGCCCGTGCAGGACGGGGAGTCCCTGCTGGACGCGGTGCTGCGCAACCGCGCGGACGCCCCGTACGCCTGCAAGGGCGGGGTGTGCGGCACCTGCCGGGCGTTCGTGGTGGCGGGCGAGGTCCGGATGGAGCGCAACTTCGCGCTGGAGGCGGAGGAGACGGAGGCCGGCTTCGTCCTGGCCTGCCAGTCCCACCCGGTGACCGAGGAAGTGGAGATCGACTTCGACCGCTAGGCCGTCGCTGGACGGAGCGGTCCGGCGGGGCGCGCCGGACCGCGCCCCCCTGTCCAATTTCCAGAACCTGTTCTATCTTGACGCACCGTCAGGACCTGACGACGGGATCCGGTGCGCACGGGAGGACAGGCAGTGGACTTCACCTTCACCGAGGAGCAGCAGGCCGCCGTCGAGGCGGCGAAGGCCGTGTTCGCGGATGTCGCACCCGACGGCGTGCCCAGCCCGGCGCTCACCCCGGGAGCCGTGGCCGAGGACATCGACCGCCCGCTGTGGGCCGGACTCGCCGCGTCCGACCTGCTGAGCCTGGTCCTCGCCGAGGAGTACGGCGGCTCCGGGCTCGACGCCATCGCCCTGTGCCTGGTGCTCCGCGAGGCGGGGCGGGTGCTGGCCCGGGTGCCGCTGCTGGAGCACTGCGCCGCGGCCATGGCCGTCCAGGCCCACGGCAGCCCGGAACTGGCCGCCGCCCTGCTGCCGGGCGCCGGGCGCGGCACGCTCGTCCTGACCGCCGCCGCGCACGGCCGCACCGGCCACGATCCCGCCGAGCTGGCCGTCACGGCGCGCCGGGAGGGCTCCGACTGGATCCTGGACGGGACGCAGACCTCGGTCCCCTGGGCGCAGAACGCCGACTGGATCGCCGTACCGGCCCACACCGGCGAGGCCGAGGCGGTCCTCGCGCTCGTCCCGCGCGCCGCCGGCGGCCTCGCGCTCGCGGAGCAGTACTCGACGAGCGGGGAGCGCCTCGCCGAACTCGCCCTGGACGGCGTACGGGTCCCCGCGACGCACCTCATCGACGTCCCCGGCGCCTGGGAGCGGCTGCGCCAACTCCTCGCCACCGGGACCTGCGCCCTCGCCCTGGGCCTCGGCGAGCAGGTCCTCACCATGACCAGCCAGTACACCGGCAAGCGGGAGCAGTTCGGCTTCCCGGTGGCGACCTTCCAGGCCGTCGCCGTCCAGGCCGCCGACCGCTACATCGACCTGCGGGCCATGGAGGCCACCCTCTGGCAGGCCGCCTGGCGGCTCGACGCCGCGACCGGCGGGGCCGGCGGCCCGCTGCCCAGCTCCGGCGATGTGGCGGTGGCCAAGATCTGGGCCTCGTCGGGCGTGCGCCGGGTCGTGCAGACCGCACAGCACCTGCACGGCGGCTTCGGCGCCGACACCGACTACCCGCTGCACCGCTACCACGCGTGGGCCAAGCAGCTGGAGCTCCAGCTCGGCCCGGCGGCCGCGCACGAGGAGGCCCTGGGCGACCTGCTGGCCGCCCACTCCCTGAGTTGAGGCCGGGCGGGGTCCCGCGGGCCCCCGCCCCGCCCGGGACGGCGTCCTAGAGGACGTAGGCCGGGTTCCCGCTGTCCGTCACCATCGGGCGCCCGGCGCCGTCCCAGGCCTGCATGCCGCCGTCGATGTTGACGGCGTCGAGGCCCTGGCGCACCAGGTACTGGGTGACCTGTGCGGAGCGCCCGCCGACGCGGCACATCACGTGCACGCGGCGGCCGTCCTCGACGGCCTCGGTCAGCTCGCCGAAACGGGCCACGAAGTCGCTCATCGGGATGTGCAGGGCGCCCTCGACGTGGCCGGCGGCCCATTCGTCGTCCTCGCGGACGTCGAGGACAAAGCCTTCGGAGGGCACCGCGGCGGCGTCCACCGAGGGAAGCGGTCCGAAGTTCATACGTCGCCTTCTCTCATCGCAAGTGGGGATGCAAACCTATCCGACGGGGCATCACGCGCCGCCCTCCCCGACAGCGAGCGCCGCCAGCTCCGCCTCGCGCTCGGACACCTGCGCCAGCAGCTGTTCCGCGATCTCCTCCAGCAACCGGTCGGGGTCCTCCGGGGCCATCCGCAGCATGGAGCCGATGGCGCTGTCCTCCAGCTCCTTGGCCACGAGCGACAGCAGCTCCTTGCGGCGGGCCAGCCACTCCAAGCGGGCGTACAGCTCCCCGCTCTCCTCCGGCGCCGAGACCTCGGGAGCCGGGCCGGCCTCCCACTCCTGCGCCAGCTCGCGCAGGAGCTGCTCGTCGCCTCGCCCGTACGCGGTGTTGACCCGTGCGATGAAGGTGTCGCGCCGTTCCCGCTCGGCCTCGTCCTGGGCCAGGTCCGGGTGGGCCCGGCGGACCAGCTCGCGGTAGAGCCGGCGGACCTCCTCCGAGGGCCGCACCCGCTCCGGCGGCCGCACGGGCCGCTCGGTGAGCATCGCGGACGCGTCGTCGGAGATCCCGTCCGAGTCCAGCCAGTCGTGGAACAGCTCGTCCACCCCCGGCATCGGCATGACCAGCGAGCGGGCGTCCCGCGCCCGCCGCAGGTCGTCGGCGTCACCGGTCCGCTCCGCCTTCGCCTCAGCGATCAGCGCGTCCAGCTCGTCGAGCCGCGAGTACATCGGGCCGAGCTTCTGGTGGTGCAGGCGGGAGAAGTTCTCCACCTCCACCCGGAAGGTCTCCACCGCGATCTCGAACTCGATCAGCGCCTGCTCGGCGGCCCGCACGGCACGCTCCAGGCGCGCCTCGGGGCGCTCCGCGCCGGACGGGGCTCCCGAGTCGCCGGGGACGGTCTGCTCTGGCTGCTCGCTCTGCTCTGGCTGCTCGCTCACCCGGCCAGCCTAGTGGGGTGCCCGGTGGATCATGCCCGCCAGACCGCCAGACCGCCCGCCCGGCCCGGTGTTTCACGTGAAACACCCGGCCCGCCCGCCAGGCCGCCCGCTCGACCGCCGCGCCCGGTGTTTCACGTGAAACACCCCGCCCGGCGCCGCGCGGTCCCTCAGACGCCCGTCTCCGCCGCGATGCGGCCGGACCGGACCGCCGCGAGCAGGTCGGCGTGGTCGGCCTCGGTCCGGTCGGCGTACGCCACCGCGAAGGCGGCCATCGCCTCGTCCAGCTCCTCGTTCTTGCCGCAGTACCCGGCCAGCAGCCGGGGATCGGCGGTATGCGCGTGCGCCCGGGCCAGCAGGGCCCCGGTCATCCGCGCGTAGTCGTCCAGCTGCGCGGGAGCCAGCGCCGCCGGGTCCACGCTGCCCTTGCGGTTGCGGAACTGCCGCACCTGGAAGGGCCGGCCCTCCACCGTGGTCCAGCCCAGCAGGCTGTCCGACACCACCTGCATGCGCTTCTGCCCGAACACCACCCGCCGCCCCTCGTGCTCCTCCGCGGGCGACGCGAAGCCCAGCGCGGGCAGGTGCGGCAGCAGCACCGAGGGCCGGGCCTCCTTCACCTGGAGCACCAGCGGCTCGCCCCGGTGGTCCAGCAGCAGCACCACGTACGAGCGGGTACCGACACTGCCGGTGCCCACCACCCTGAAGGCGACGTCGTGGATCGCGTACCGGGCCAGCAGCGGCAGCCGGTCGCCCTGGAGCGTCCCGAGGTACGGGCCCAGCGCGGCCGCCACGGCCGCCGCCTCACCGTCCCCGACCCGGCGCAGCACGGGCAGCGCGTCCACGAACCGCCGCCCGCCGTCATCGGTCGCCTCCGTCGACTTCGCGGCGAACCGGGCGGAGGTGTTGTTCCGGGCCTTCTCCGCGACCCGCTCCAGCGTGCCCATCAGGTCCCGGGCATCGGTGTGGGAGACCAGCTCCTCGTCGGCGATGGCGTTCCACGCGTCGAGCGCGGGGAGCTTGGCCAGCAGCCGCACGGTCCGCCGGTACGCCCCGATCGCGTCCAGCGCCGCCGAGCGGCAGGCGTCCTCGTCCGCGCCGGACACCCGCCCGGCCAGCACCAGCGAGGTCAGCAGGCGCTTGACGTCCCACTCCCACGGGCCGAACACGGTCTCGTCGAAGTCGTTCAGATCGATCACGAGCCGCCCGCGCGCGTCCCCGTACAGCCCGAAGTTGGCCGCGTGCGCGTCCCCGCAGATCTGCGCGCCGATGCCGGTCACCGGTCCGCCGGAGAGGTCGTGCGCCATCAGCCCGGCCGCCCCGCGCAGGAACGCGAAGGGGGTCGCCGCCATCCGGCCCACCCGTATCGGCGCCAGCTCGGCGACCCGGCCGGCGCTGGACTCCTCCACCGCCCGCACCGCGTCCGGACGGTCCGCCGGCGCCTCGAAGCGCGCGTGGGCCGAGCGCGGCACACGCTCGCGCAGCGCCTTGCCCTCGGCCCGGGGCGAACCCGCCGCCGTGCGCGGTGCGAACCCCGCCACCTCCGGTATCCGCCGTCCCGCAACCGTCGCCATCCGCGCCGCCCCCGCCCGTCGTCCGTCCGCTGATCTCCAGATCGGGCTGACCGTACCTACAGCCCGGCGTCCCTGGCCAGCAACGCGGCCTGAACGCGGTTCTCGCAGCCCAGCTTGGCGAGGATCCGGCTCACGTACGTCTTCACCGTCGCCTCGCTCATGTGCAGCCGCCGGCCCGCGTCCGCGTTCGACAAGCCCTCGCCCAGCAGGGCCAGCACCCCGCGCTCCCGCTCGCTCAGCTCCGCGACCTGCCGCCGGGCCTCCTCGCCCCGCCCGGCGGCCCTGCCGGACGCCAGCTGGTCCACCACGTGCCGGGTCGCCCCCGGGGAGAGGTACGCGTCCCCCGCCGCGGCCGCCCGGACGGCGCCGATCAGCTCGCCGGGCGCGGAGTCCTTGAGCAGGAACCCGGCACCGCCCTGCCCGAGGGCCCGCAGCACGTTCTCCTTCTCGCCGAAGGTGGTCAGGATCAGGGACCGCGCCTCCGGCAGGGTGCGCACCAGCTCCCCGAGCGCGGTCAGCCCGTCCATCACGGGCATCTGGATGTCCAGCAGCACCACGTCCGGTGCGTGGGCGCGGGCCAGGTCCACCGCCTCCCGGCCGTTCGCCGCCTCCGCGACGACCTCGATGTCCGGGGCCGACGTCAGGATCATCCTGATCCCGGCCCGGATCAACGGCTCGTCGTCAGCGATCACCACGCGGATCACCTTGGCTGTCACCCGTGCTCCTACTGCTCGACCTCGTACGCCTGCTTGTCCACGAGCTTGCCGTCCACGAAGCAGAACCGGAAAACCGTGTCGGTGGTCAGGCTCCGCGACGGCTCGTTGGACAACAGGGTGAGGCAGTCCGAGCCCGCCGGCCTCGGCGGGCCCTTGCGGTCCATTCCCCCGGTCAGCATGCTCTCCCCCTCGGGCAGCCGGTCGCGGACCACCGGCTCCGTCTCGCCCACCCGCACGGCTTCGAACTCCGTGCGGTCGATCATCGACTTCCCCATCGAGCCCACGAACAGGACCGCCCCGGCCACGAGCGCGATCACCAGCACCACCACCGCGGCGAAGGCGATGCCGCAGCCGATCGCGAGGCCCCCGCCGCGGCTGCGCCCCGGTACGGCCAGCTCGCGGTCCACCACGCCCCAGTCCATCGGCGCGGCGTCCCGCGGCCCGAGGGCCTGGTTCCGGGCCCCCTGGCCGAAGTCGTCGGCCGCCTCCTGCGCGGCGGCCGGCTCCGCCCCGTACGGCAGCACCCCGGCCACCCGGAAGCCGCCGTCCTCGGCGGCCCCGGCGTGCACCATCCCGCCGACGAGCCGGGCCCGCTCGCGCAGCCCGGTCAGCCCCTGACCGCCCGAGACCACCTCGCCGGCCCCGGGTCCGGCCGCCGGCCCGTTGGCGATCTCCACGACGAGCGAGTCGTCCTCGTACCGCAGCTCCACCGTGATCGGCGCCCCCGGGGCGTGCTTGTACGCGTTCGTCAGGGCCTCCTGCACGATCCGGTACACGGCGTGGTCGCACGCCGCGACCAGCGGCCTCGGCCGGCCCGACGCGGTCAGCCGCACATCGGTGCCCGCACCGCGCGCCGCCTCGACGACGGCGGCGATCCCCGCGACCCCGCGCGCCGCCGGCTGCGCCGCCTCCTCCGCGGGCAGCGGCGCCTCGACGCCGTCGCGCAGGATGCCGACGACCTCCCGCAGCTCGTGCATCGCCGCCACCGAGGCCTGGCGCAGCACTCCCACGGCCTCCCGCTGGCGGTCGGTCAGCTTCGGGTCCACTTCCAGGGCACCCGTGTGGACGGAGATCAGCGCCAGCTGGTGGCCCAGGCTGTCGTGCATGTCCTGGGCGATCCGCTGCCGCTCGCGCAGCCGCGCCTGCCCGGCGATCATGACCCGCTCCCGCATCAGCTGCCCGTTGCGCTCCTGGAGGGCGCTCAGCAGCGTGCGGCGCTGGTGCCAGTACCGGCTGGCCAGACCCGGGATGACGGTCGTCACAAGGAACATCAGCGTGCTGAACACGATGATGAGCACGGGGCGCAGGGCGGCCCCCTCGGCGATCACGCTGCCGCCGACCGTCGCGAGGAAGGCCACGGTGAAGGCCGCCATGGCCCGGCCCACCCCGACGATCCGGTACCCCGCCGACCATCCCAGCAGGCTCATCACCAGGAACGATCCGGGCAGGAACGCGCCCGCCGCCGAGCCGAGGACCAGGGTCGCCGCCGGCAGCCGGCGCCGCAGCAGGGTGAGCACCACCACCACTGCGGCGCTCGCCAGCATGCGCGCACCGGAGCCGTGGTCGAGTTCCTCGACGCCCAGACCCAGCAGGATGAGCACGGCGGCGATCAGCAGGTCGCCCGCCGCCCGCCGCCGGGTCCAGGGCTCGGGCCCCTTCAGCCAGTCCCAGCCCGCCCGCGTCTTCGCCTTCGCATCCACGCGACCGACCCTAGACACCGGGCAGGACCCCGGACTGCCCTCTTTCGTCGCGTCCCGCGCGACGAAAGTCGACGGCCGCCGGCACCGAAGGAGCGCGCACGGCCGCCGGATGACCGTCGCCGCCGGCCGAACTGCCCCCGCCGCGCCGCGGGTTCGATGCCCGCTTCGGCACCGGAGGTCCGGCCCGCCGGCCGACTCCCGGCCCGCACCGCCCCAACGCGAAACGGCCGCCACCGTTTTCACGATGACGACCGTTTCGTTTCTGTGGGCGAGGGGGGATTTGAACCCCCACGTCCCGAAGGACACTGGCACCTGAAGCCAGCGCGTCTGCCGTTCCGCCACTCGCCCGAGCAGCACCCCAGTGGATCTTCCCTTTCGGGCCGTTCCCCTGGCGACGTCGAAAGATTAGCACGTCGCAGGAGGTGGAATCACATCGCTTTCCGGGGGCACCCGGACCCCGTCGAGGACCACCCCTCCCGGACTCCCCTCGCGGTGCGGGACACTGTTGCTGCACCGCCCCTACGATCGCTTGTGAGGACCAACACTCCTCGCCACGGGACCGATGGGGAACCAGCCGAATCCGCCACGCGTGGATACGATCAGTAAGCAGTACAGGGCGACAACGACGGAGGAGGTGCCCCATGGGAGTTCTGAAGCGGTTCGAGCAGCGACTCGAAGGTCTGGTGAACGGCACCTTCGCCAAGGTGTTCAAGTCCGAGGTCCAGCCGGTGGAGATCGCCGGAGCCCTCCAGCGGGAGTGCGACAACAACGCCACCATCTGGAACCGCGAGCGGACCGTTGTCCCCAACGACTTCATCGTCGAGCTCAGCGCCGGCGACTACGACCGGCTGAGCCCCTACTCCGGGCAGCTCGGCGACGAGCTCGCGGGCCTCGTCCGCGACTACGCCAAGCAGCAGCGCTACAGCTTCATGGGCCCCATCAAGGTCCACCTGGAGAAGGCCGACGACCTCGACACGGGCCTCTACCGGGTCCGCAGCCGCACCCTCGCCTCCAGCACCTCCCAGCCGTCGGCCCCCCAGGGCCAGCAGCAGGGCGGCGGCCAGGGCGGCTACGGCTACCCCCCGACCGGGGCCCCGCCGATGCCCCCCGGTCCGCCTCCGGGCGGTCCCGGGCCCGGTGCGCGGCGACCCGCCGGCGCTCCCGTCGGACTACCTCCCGTAGCCTCCTCGGGCGCCACCCGGCGCCATTGGATCGAGATCAACGGCACCCGCCACCAGATCTCGCGCCCGACGCTCGTACTCGGCCGAAGCACCGAAGCCGACGTGCGGATCGACGACCCCGGCGTATCCCGCCGGCACTGTGAGATCCGGACCGGAACGCCCTCGACGATCCAGGATCTCGGGTCCACCAACGGCATCGTGGTGGACGGGCAGCACACCACCCGCGCTACGCTCCGCGACGGCTCGCGGATCGTCGTGGGCAGCACGACCATCATTTACCGGCAAGCCGAAGGGTGAAGCGGGGGCAATGTCAGAGCTGACCCTGACGGTCATGCGGTTGGGTTTCCTAGCCGTTCTGTGGCTGTTCGTCATCGTGGCCGTCCAGGTCATCCGCAGCGACCTCTTCGGAACGAGAGTGACGCAGCGCGGCTCCCGCCGCGGCGGGAACACCGGCGCTCCGCAGCAGGCGGGGGGCCGCCCGGCCGCGCCTCCGCAGCAGCGCCAGCGCCGTGGTGCGCCGACCAAGCTCGTCGTGTCCGAGGGCACCCTCACGGGAACCACGGTGGCCCTCGCGGGCCAGACGATCACGCTGGGCCGCGCGCACGACTCCACGATCGTGCTGGACGACGACTACGCGTCCAGCCGCCATGCCAGGATCTACCCCGACCGTGACGGCCAGTGGATCGTCGAGGACCTCGGCTCCACCAACGGCACGTACCTCGACCGGAACCGGCTGACCACCCCGACGCCCATTCCGCCGGGCGCCCCGATCCGCATCGGCAAGACCGTCATCGAGCTGCGGAAGTAGTACGAGAATGAGCGAGCGGAGCGAGCGAGCCGCAGCGGTCCGTCCCACCGGGGACACGGACCCGCGCGCGCTCCCGACCGGAGGGTGGGCAGTGTGGCTCGAGACCGGTTGTACCCGGAGGCATCGTCGACAGGGCAGGTGCGCATGAGTCTGTCCCTGCGGTTCGCCGCCGGTTCGCACAAGGGCATGATCCGCGAGGGGAACGAGGACTCCGGCTACGCCGGGCCCCGCCTCCTCGCGATCGCCGACGGCATGGGCGGCCAGGCCGCGGGCGAGGTCGCCAGCTCCGAGGTGATCTCCACCCTCGTGCAGCTCGACGACGACGTCCCGGGCTCCGACATCCTCACCGCGCTGAGCGTCGCCGTGCAGCGCGCCAACGACCAGCTGCGCGCGATGGTCGAGGAGGACCCACAGCTGGAGGGCATGGGCACCACCCTGACCGCCCTCCTGTGGACCGGTCAGCGCCTCGGGCTCGTGCACGTCGGCGACTCGCGCGCCTACCTGCTGCGCGACGGCGTCCTGACCCAGATCACCCAGGACCACACCTGGGTGCAGCGCCTCGTCGACGAGGGCCGCATCACCGAAGAGGAAGCCACCACCCACCCGCAGCGCTCCCTGCTGATGCGCGCGCTGGGCAGCGGCGACATCGTCGAACCCGACCTCTCGATCCGCGAGGTCCGGCCCGGCGACCGCTACCTCATCTGCTCCGACGGGCTGTCCGGCGTCGTCTCCCACCAGACCCTGGAGGAGACCCTCGCCGACTACCACGGCCCGCGCGAGACCGTGCAGGCCCTGATCCAGCTCGCCCTGCGCGGCGGCGGACCCGACAACATCACCTGCATCGTCGCGGACGTGCTCGACACGGACAGCGGCGACACCCTCGCCGCCCAGGTCAGCGACACCCCGGTCGTCGTCGGCGCGGTCGCGGAGAACCAGCACCAGCTCTTCGACGGCGGCAACGCCATGCAGACCCCGGCCGGCCGCGCCTCGGGACTCGGCCGCCAGGCCCCCCCGCCCGCCGGCGCCTTCGGCCCCCCCGGCAGCGGTGACGCCCCCGGTTACGGCTACTCCGACCAGGGCCAGGGCGGCGGGTACGGCAGCTTCGGCGAGGCCGAGGGCTACGACGCCGACCCCGGCTACGAGGACACGTACGACCACCCCCGCCGGCGCCGCAGCAAAGGGCGCAAGTGGACGACGCGTACGCTGACCCTCCTGCTCGTCGCCGGTGTCATCGGCGGCGGCCTGTACGCCGGCTGGCGCTGGACCCAGACCCAGTTCTACGTCGGCGTGAAGGGCGACCACGTCGCACTCTTCCGCGGCATCAGCCAGAAGCTCGGCCCGCTGGAGCTGTCCAAGGTGGAGACCGACCGCCCCGACATCGAACTGAAGTACCTGCCGCCCTTCCAGCTGAAGCAGGTCCGGGCCACTATCGGCGAAGGCACCCTGGACGGCGCCCGCGTGAAGATCGACAAGCTCGGCGTCCAGGTCTCCGCCTGCAAGAAGGACCAGGAACGCCGTGACGCCGAGGCGCAGAACAGCCAAACACCCGGCCCCGCGCTGACTCCCGAGGAGCAGCAAGTGGTCGGCCTGTGCGGAAAGCAGTAGACACCCGCGGGCACAGGGGGCCTGCCACACCATGAGCGTTGTCACCAACACGACCACCATCGGCGCCATCGAGCTGCCGAGCCGGCGGAACACCGAGCTGATGCTGCTCGGCTTCGCCGTGGTCATCCCGATCTTCGCCTACGCCAACGTGGGCCTCGCGATCGACGGCAAGCTGCCGCCCGGCATGTTCACGTACGGGCTCGGCTACGCCGCGCTCGCCGGCATCGCGCACCTGGTCGTGCGCCGGTACGCCAAGTACGCGGACCCGCTGCTGCTGCCGCTGGCGACCCTGCTCAACGGACTCGGCGTGGTCCTGATCTGGCGGCTCGACCAGTCCGAGCGGCTGCAGAACCTCGCCAAGCGGTCCTTCGGCGCCTTCTCCCCCTCCGCGCCCAACCAGATGCTCTACACGGCGCTGGCCATCGCCCTGTTCGCGGGCGTCCTGCTGATCCTCAAGGACCACCGCGTCCTGCAGCGCTTCACGTACATCTCCATGGTCGCCGCGCTCATCCTGCTGATCCTGCCCGTCATCCCGGGACTGGGCGCCGACGTCTTCGGCGCCAAGATCTGGATCAGCGTCGGCGGCTTCTCCATCCAGCCCGGCGAGTTCGCGAAGATCGTCATCGCGGTCTTCTTCGCCGGCTACCTGATGGTCAAGCGCGACGCCCTGGCCCTGGCCAGCCGCCGCTTCATGGGGCTCTACCTGCCGCGCGGCCGCGACCTCGGCCCCATCCTGATGATCTGGGCGATGAGCCTGCTGATCCTGGTCTTCGAGAACGACCTCGGCACCTCGCTGCTCTTCTTCGGCATGTTCGTGATCATGCTGTACGTGGCGACCGAGCGGACCAGCTGGATCGTCATCGGCCTGCTGATGTCGGTCGGCGGCGCCGTCGTCGTGGCCTCGTTCGCCAGCCACGTCCAGGCACGTGTCAACGCCTGGCTCGACCCCTTCGGCTGCTACACCACCTCGGGCGCCTGCGAGCAGGTCGGCCAGTCGATCATGAGCTTCGGCTCGGGCGGGGTCCTCGGCGCCGGCTGGGGCCAGGGCAACTCCGACCTCATCGGATTCGCCGCCAACTCCGACTTCATCTTCTCCACCGTCGGCGAGGAACTCGGGCTCACCGGTGTGATGGCCTTCCTGCTGATCTACGGGCTCATCATCGAACGCGGCGTCCGCACCGCCCTCGCCGCCCGCGACCCGTTCGGCAAGCTCTTCGCCATCGGCCTCTCCGGCGCCTTCGCGCTGCAGATCTTCGTGGTCGCCGGCGGTGTGATGGGCCTCATCCCCCTCACCGGCATGACCATGCCGTTCCTGGCGTCGGGCGGCTCCTCCGTCCTCGCGAACTGGGCCCTCATCGGGATCCTCATCCGGATCAGCGACACCGCACGCCGACCCGCCCCGGCCCCCGCGCCGTCCCCCGACTCCGAGATGACCCAGGTGGTCCGCCCGTCATGAACAAGCCCCTGCGCCGCATCTCCCTGTTCTGCGGGCTGCTCGTCCTCGCGCTGCTGGTGCGCACCAACTGGCTGCAGTACGTGCAGGCCGAGGACCTCAGCACCCGCAAGGAGAACCGCCGGGTCCAGATCGCCCAGTACGCCACCGAGCGCGGCAACATCATCGTCAAGGGCGGCAACCCGATCACGGGCTCCGCGGAGACCGACGGCAGCGACTACAAGTACAAGCGGACCTACATCGACGGGCCCCTCTGGGCCCCCGTCACCGGGTACGCCTCGCAGGCCTTCGGCGCCACGCAGCTGGAGTCCCTCGAAGACGGCATCCTCACCGGCAACGACGACCGGCTGTTCTTCGACCGCACCATCGGCATGTTCACGGGCGAGCAGAAGCAGGGCGGCAACGTCGTCACCACCCTGAACCCGGCAGCCCAGAAGGCCGCATTCGAGGCGCTCGGCAAGAAGAAGGGCGCGGCCGTCGCGATCGACCCGCGCACCGGCGCCATCCTCGCCCTGGTCTCGACCCCCTCGTACGACCCCTCGCGCTTCGCCGGCAACTCCAAGGACGACGAGAAGGCCTGGGTCGAGCTCAAGGACAGCGAGGACAAGAACCTGGTCAACCGCGCCCTGCGCGAGACCTACCCGCCGGGCTCCACCTTCAAGGTCGTCACCGCCGCCGCCGCGCTGGAGCACGGCGTCGTCAAGAACATCGACGACCCGACGGACACCCCGGACCCGTACTTCCTGCCCGGCACCAAGACCGAGATGATCAACCACGCCTCCGGGTGCAAGGAGGCCTCCCTCAACGAGGCGATGCGGGTCTCCTGCAACTCCGTCTTCGCGAACCTGGGCCACAAGGTCACCCGCGACAACATGGTGTCGACCGCGGAGAAGTTCGGTTTCAACAACGACAAGATCGACACCCCGGTCCGGGCCTTCGCCAGCGTCTACGACAAGAAGATGGGCGCGGACGGCAACGCCCAGAGCTCCATCGGGCAGTTCAACACCGCCGCCACGCCGCTGCAGATGGCCATGGTCACCGCCGCCATCGCCAACGACGGCAAGCTGATGAAGCCGTACATGGTCGACCACCTCACCTCGCCCAACCTCGACATCATCGAGAAGCACTCCCCGCAGGAGATGAGCCGGCCCCTCACGGCCGACAACGCCCAGAAGATCCAGCAGATGATGGTCAACGTCGTCGACAAGGGCACCGGCGGCAAGGCCAGGATCAACGGCGTGACGGTCGGCGGCAAGACCGGCACCGCCCAGCACGGCGAGGGCAACAAGAAGCGCCCGTACGCCTGGTTCATCTCCTACGCCGAGAACCCGGACCGCTCCTCGCCCGTGGCCGTGGCCGTCGTCATCGAGGACAGCGACGCGAGCCGCGACGACATCAGCGGCGGCGGCCTGGCCGCCCCCGTGGCGAAGGCGGTCATGGAAGCCGTGCTGAGCAACAAGGGATGACCGGCCGGAGCGGGGTGGCGCACCTCACTGCTCCCGCCCGGATCGGAGCGTACGGTACCGGTCCTGTATCAGCCTGTGGCCGCGAACCGATCACCGGCGATCGGCCGGTAGCCTTTGCGCGAACAGCACACCGCCGGACCACACACAGGTGCGGTCGGGACTGACGGAGAGGGCTGCAACGTTATGGAAGAGCCGCGTCGCCTCGGCGGCCGGTACGAGCTGAGCCACGTGCTCGGCCGCGGTGGCATGGCCGAGGTCTACCTCGCCCACGACACCCGGCTCGGCCGTACCGTCGCCGTCAAGACCCTGCGCGCCGATCTCGCCCGCGACCCGTCCTTCCAGGCCCGGTTCCGGCGCGAGGCCCAGTCGGCCGCGTCGCTGAACCATCCGGCGATCGTCGCCGTCTACGACACCGGCGAAGACTACGTCGACAACATCTCCATCCCCTACATCGTGATGGAGTACGTCGACGGGTCGACCCTGCGCGAACTGCTGCACTCCGGCCGCAAGCTGCTGCCCGAGCGCACCCTGGAGATGACCACCGGGATCCTGCAGGCCCTGGAGTACTCCCACCGCGCCGGCATCGTGCACCGCGACATCAAGCCCGCCAACGTCATGCTCACCCGCACCGGCCAGGTCAAGGTCATGGACTTCGGCATCGCCCGCGCCATGGGCGACTCCGGCATGACCATGACCCAGACCGCCGCCGTCATCGGCACCGCCCAGTACCTCTCCCCGGAGCAGGCCAAGGGCGAGCAGGTCGACGCGCGGTCCGACCTCTACTCGGCGGGCTGCCTGCTCTACGAGCTGCTCAGCGTGCGGCCCCCGTTCGTCGGCGACTCCCCCGTGGCCGTCGCCTACCAGCACGTACGGGAAGAGCCGCAGCCGCCGTCGAATTTCGACCCCGAGATCACGCCCGAGATGGACGCCATCGTCCTCAAGGCGCTGGTCAAGGACCCCGACTACCGCTACCAGTCCGCCGACGAGATGCGCGCCGACATCGAGGCCTGC
The DNA here is from genome assembly GCF_042716255.1 of Streptomyces sp. NPDC058662. NCBI lineage: Bacteria > Bacillati > Actinomycetota > Actinomycetes > Kitasatosporales > Streptomycetaceae > Streptomyces > Streptomyces sp. NPDC058662. Next base: position 54,265 of record NZ_JBHXRU010000001.1, read on the forward strand.
CTCGACGGCCAGCCCGTGGCCGCCACCGCCTCCATGGGCGCGGCCGGCTACGGCTACCCCGACCAGGGACACGGCTACGGGCACCAGGGGTACGACGCCCCGACCACCGCGCTGCGCGCCACCGAGGCGGGCCAGACCTCGATGATGGCGCCGATGCCCCCGGGCGACGGCGGATACGGGTACGGCGACCAGGGCCACGGCGGCTACGACCAGGGCCCGCACCGCCGCCAGAAGAAGAGCAAGGCGTCCACGATCATGCTCGTGGCGGCCGGCATCCTCGTCCTGGTCGGCGCGATCCTCATCGGCCGCGCCCTGTTCAACGGGGGGGCCGACAACCGGCCCACCGTTCCCCGGTTCATCGGGTCGACCCTGGAGCAGGCGCAGCAGAACGGCCTCAACGTCGGTCTCAAGGTCGTCAAGGGCGGCGACGTCGTCTGCGACGAGCAGCCCAAGGGCAACGTCTGCAAGCAGGACCCGGTGCCGGACAGCAAGGTCGACAAGGATTCGACCGTCACGGTGCAGATCTCCTCCGGCTCGGCCCCCGTGCCGGTCATCGACGTGCTGAACACGCAGTACGACGCGGCGGAGAAGGCCCTGAAGGACAAGGGGTTCCAGGTCGAGCGCAAGCTGGTGGAGTCCGAGCGGACGCCCGGCATCGTCCTGGAGCAGAACCCCAAGGCCGGCACCGAGGCGAAGAAGGGCGACCTGGTCACTCTGAGCGTGGCCAAGGAGCAGTCCAAGGCGCAGGTCCCGAGCCTCCTCGGCAAGACGCGGGACGAGGCGGCCAAGCTCCTCACCGAGGCCAAGCTGAAGCTCGGCAGCACCACGGAGGTGGAGTCCCCCGGGGCGCCGCCGAAGACGGTCATCCAGCAGCAGTACCAGCCCGGTGAGCAGATCGAGGTGGGCAAGACGGTGAACATCACCGTCTCGAAGGCCGCTCAGCAGACGCAGGTCCCGAACCTGACGGGCAAGACCGTCGGCCAGGCGAAGGACGAGCTGCGGCGGGCCAACCTGTCCTTCGGCGCGGCGCTCTCGGGCCCGAGCGACGACAACGCGAAGGTGCTGTTCTCGGACCCGCCGGCCGGCTCGCCGGTCAACACGGGCCAGGTCGTCAACGTCCACACCGTGGCGGGCGGCCAGCAGGACGGCGGCAACAACAACGGCGGCGCCGGCATCTTCGGAGGCCTGACCGGCGGCAACCGCCGCTGACCGCGCCGCTCAGCCCGCCCGGCCCGCACGCACGCGGAAGTGGCCCGGACCCTCCTGGGGGTCCGGGCCACTTCCGTAGGGCCTCACAGGCGGCCGCAGGGCCCTTCCCGGGGCCGCGAGCACCGGACGTCAGCGCAGCTCCACCGGCGGGGTGCGCCTCGCGTCCACCTTCTCGGTCCGGACCAGCTCGCCCCAGACGATGTAGCGGTACTTCGAGGTGTAGACGGGCGTGCAGGTCGTCAGCGTGATGAAGCGGCCCGGGGCGGTGCGCCCCGACTCCTTCGGAACGGGGCTGATGACGTCCACGTTGTACTTCGAGGTCTGGCGCAGCTCGGCGAAGGCCTTGTACACGTACCAGGTGTCCTTCGTCTCGAAGACCATCGCGTCGCCGGCGCGGATCTTGTCGATGTGGTGGAACACGGCGCCGTGGCCGTCGCGGTGCGCGGCGAGCGAGAAGTTGCCCTTCTCGTCCCACGGCAGCGCGGACTTCACCGGCTCCGTGTAGTACCCGGCCACGCCGTCGTTCAGGATCTCCGGGGTGGTGCCGCGCTTCACCAGCACCTCGTCGTCGCGCATCGCCGGTACGTGCAGGAAGCCGACGCCGTCCTGGGTGTCGAGGGCGCCCGGCGCGCCCGGCGCGGCGGACCCGGCCGGTTCGGCGGGGGAGGGGGCCAGCCACTGGCGGCGTACCTGTTCGCCCCGCTGCGACGCCTGGCGGTCGGCGATGACGTTCGTCCACCACAGCGAGTAGGCCACGAACAGGGCGAGCACCAGGCCCACCGTGATCAGCACCTCGCCCAGCAGGCTCAGGAACCCGGCGAGCAGAGTGCGGCTCGCGGGTCGGGCGGCGTCGGGACGGCGGCGGGCGCGGGACACTGCTGGTTCGTCCTTCGTGGCTGCTTCGTGCTGCTGCGGGGCTGCTACGGGCTGGTCAGCGCGGGCGGCGGGCCCTGGCTGCGGGGGCGTTCGTCGGTCATCCTGCCCCATACGATCATCCGGTAGGTGCTGGTGAACTCCGGGGTGCAGGTGGTCAGGGTGATGTACCGGCCCTCGGTTGTGAAGCCCGAGCCCTCCGGCACCGGCCGCAGCACCGCCACGTTCGTCGGCGGGGTCTGCGCCAGCGACGAGGTCATCTCGTACGTGTAGTACGCGTCCCGCGTCTCGACCACGACGGGGTCCCCGGGCACCAGCCGGTTGATGAAGCGGAACGGCTCCCCGTGCGTGTTGCGGTGGCCCGCCACCGCGAAGTTGCCCTTCGCGTCCGCCGGCATCGCCGTCTTCAGGGCGCCCTCGGAGTAGTGCCCGACCAGGCCCCGGTCCAGCACCTTGGGCTTGCTGATCCCCTCCGCCACCGGCACCTTCACATCCAGCTTCGGGATGTGCAGGATCGCGAAGCCCTGCCCCGGTTCGAAGGCGGTCACCGCGGGGGCCGGGGCGGCGCCGTCCGGCTCCCGCTCCCATGTCTGGCGCAGGGAGCCCGCGGCCCCGCTCGCCGTACGCTCCGCCAGCAGGTTCGTGTACCAGAGCTGGTAGGCGACGAACAGCAGCATCACCAGGCCCAGTGTGATGAACAGCTCTCCGGCCAGCCGGCTGGCGACGACCACCGGGCCGCCCGACGCCGGCCTCCTGCGCCGCCGCCCGCCGCGCCTGCGCGAGTGTCGGGCGGCCCGCTTGGCGGCCTCCTGCGCCGCCCTGCGCCGCGCGGCCCGGCCCTCCGTGGGCGCGGACGGCGCGACGGCGGTCACGCGACGGCCCTGCCCACCACCGGGGCCAGCCCCACCGAGCGCTCCACGGCACCCGCGTCACCGCAGCGCACCAGCCAGTTCGCGAGCATCCGGTGGCCCCACTCGGTCAGCACGGACTCGGGGTGGAACTGCACACCCTCCACGTCGTGCTCCCGGTGGCGCAGGCCCATGATGATCCCGTCCTCGGTCCGCGCGGTGACCTCCAGCGCGTCCGGCAGGGTCAGCGGCTCGGCGGCCAGCGAGTGGTAGCGGGTGGCGGTGAACGGCGAGGGCAGGCCCGCGAACACCCCGAGGCCGCCGTGGACGACGGGCGAGGTCTTGCCGTGCAGCAGCTCGGGCGCCCGGCCCACGACCCCGCCGTACGCGACGGCCATCGACTGCATGCCGAGGCACACACCGAAGACCGGGACACCGGTCTCCGCGCAGTGCCGGACCATGTCGACGCAGACGCCCGCCTCCTCCGGCGTCCCCGGGCCCGGGGACAGCAGCACCCCGTCGAAGCCGTCCTGCGCGTGCGAGAGCTCGACCTCGTCGTTGCGCAGCACCTCGCACTCGGCGCCGAGCTGGTAGAGGTACTGGACCAGGTTGAAGACAAAGCTGTCGTAGTTGTCCACAACCAGAATGCGCGCGCTCACGGAGTGACTCCCGATCCCTCGTCCACCGTCACGTCGTTGAACGGGAGGAGCGGCTCGGCCCAGGGGAAGACGTACTGGAACAGCACGAACACCACCGCGAGGGCGAGTACGAGCGAGATCAGCGCGCGCAGCCACGCGTTGCCCGGCAGATGCCGCCAGATCCAGCCGTACATGCCGCCTTGCTCCCCTTCGTCCACGATCGTCCCACGCACCGCGGGGGGCGGTACGCCAACAGACTAGAGGCAGCGGCCCGGCGGGGAGGGTCACCCGGGCAAACCCTCGGGCCTGCCCTGCCCCACGACCCGGGTCCCGGTGAGTTCCGCCCAGACGACCAGCCGGTGGCTGTGGCCCCACTCGGGGTCGCAGGTGGTCAGCGTCAGGTACCGGCCGGGGCCGGTGAAGGGTGACTTCCGCGGCACCGGGTCGACGACCGCGACATCGGTGGGCAGCGTGCGCAGGGGCCCGCCCCGGACGGTGTACGTGTACCAGGCCGTCGCGTCCTTGAGGATCACGGCGTCCCCGGAGCGCAGCTCGGGGAAGTCCTTGAAGGGGTCTCCGTACGTACGCCGGTGGCCGGCCACCGAGAAGTTGCCGGTGGCGCCGAGGCGGGCGGTGCCGGGGTAGTGGCCGAGCCCCTTCTTCAGCAGTTCGGTGCCGGTGCCCTCCAGGACGGGCTTGACCCAGTCCCGGCCGAAGCGCGGTACGTACATCTCGGCGAAGGCGCGGCCCTCGGGGAGAGGGGCGGCGGCGGGCGGCGGCGAGGGAGCGGTGGCGGGCGGGACGGTCTGCGGGGCGGCGGCCGGGGCCGCAGCCGACCAGGTGTCGCGCAGCCGGGCCCGCTCGTCGTCCATGGCCCGGTCGGCCTTGACCCCGGTCCACAGCAGGACGTAGGCCACGAACAGCAGGATCACCGTGCCCGCCGTCAGGCACAGCTCGCTCGACGTCCGCACCACCAGGCGCAGTACGGCGTCGGCGCGGGCCCGCTCAGGGGGTCGGTTCCACCGGCTTCGCATAGTGGAGGTCCACTGTGCCGGAGTAGCCCGGAAGTGTCAGCGCCCTGTGCTCGTCCACTTTCCAGCCGAGGCCGTACGCGTTCACGTACAGCTGGTAGTTCTGCAGCGCGGGGGAGGCGGCGAGGGCCTTGCGCAGCGCGCCCGGGTCGCCGACGGCCGAGACCTTGTACGGGGGCGAGTACACCCGGCCCTGGAGGATCAGGGTGTTGCCGACGCAGCGCACCGCGCTCGTGGAGATCAGCCGCTGGTCCATGACCTGGATGCCCTCGGCGCCGCCCTGCCACAGGGCGTTCACCACAGCCTGGAGGTCCTGCTGGTGGATCACGAGGTCGTTGGGCTGCGGCTCGGGCACGTTGGGGATGCGGGCGGTCGCGTTCGGCGGGGCGTCGTTGAGGGTGACCGTCAGGCCCTTCCCGGACAGCTCCTCGGTACCGGAGGCCGTCCGCAGGGCGGCCATGCGGGCGTCCTCGGCCTTGGTCCTGCCGTCGTCGCGCTCGGCGAGTGCGTCGACCCGGCCGCGCAGTGCTCCGGTGCTCTGCTCCAGCGCGGCGTTGTCGTGGCTGCGCTCCTGGATCAGGTCGGAGAGCTTGAGGAGTGAGGCGTCCGTCCGGATGTTCGTACCCTTGGAAGTGTTGAAGCTGGTGACGAAGATCAGCCCGGCCAGGGCGAAGACGGCGGCCGTGAGCAGCCGGACCGGTCTGGCCCGGCGACGGGGACCCGCGGAGGAGTCGTCGGAATTGCTCAACGTACCCTTCTCCTTCAACGCCACAGGTCCACTACGCTAACGGACGCCCGGGGCAGGCAACGTCCCCAGCCCATCGACAGGAGAGCCCCTCGTGCCGAAGTCACGTATCCGCAAGAAGGACGACTACACGCCGCCGACGACCAGGCAGCCCCAGGCGATCCGGCTGACGAACCGCAGCTGGGTCGCCCCGGTGATGCTGGCTCTCTTCCTGATCGGACTGGCGTGGATCGTCGTCTTCTACGTGACCGAGACCCAGCTGCCCGTCGAGGCACTGGGCAACTGGAACATCGTGGTCGGGTTCGGCTTCATCGCCGCCGGGTTCGGTGTCTCCACGCAGTGGAAGTAGCACTGATCCGCCCCTGACGGAAGCTCTCCCCAAGAGTTATCCACAGCGTCATCCACACCTGAGGAAAAGACAGAAGATCTGTGGATAACTCTGTGGAGAGTTGACGCCGGTGTGATCAGGTGAGTGCGGCCGTACGTGCCAGGACGACCGCCGCCGCCAGCAGGAGCACCGCCGCGCAGGTCCCCCACTGGATCAGCGCGCGCCTGCGGCCGGTGGCGGGCGCGAGCATGCCCAGCGCGACCAGCGCGCCCGTGACGAGACCGCCCACATGGGCCTGCCAGGACACATTGAGGCCGCCGCCGATCGGCACGAAGGTCAGGAACAGCATCAGCACGACCATCACGATCACCGGCCGCATCTCGTACCGCAGCCGGCGGGCGAGGACGACGGTGGCGCCGAGCAGGCCGAAGACGGCTCCGGACGCTCCCAGCGTCGGAGTGTTGGGCGCGGTCAGCAGGTAGACGAGCGCGCTGCCGCCCAGTCCGGACAGCAGGTAGACGGCGAGGTAGCGGGTCCGGCCCAGCGCCGCTTCCAGCGGACCGCCGATCACCCACAGGCCGATCATGTTGCCGATCACGTGCCACCACTCGACGTGCAGGAACACCGAGGTCAGCAGGCGGTGGTACTCACCGGCGGAGACCCCTTCGGCGGGGCCGCCGAAGGCGAGGGCGTACCGGCCGAGGAGTTCCAGCGGCAGGACGATGGACGGCACGATCTGCGCCAGGAGGAACACGGCGGCGTTGACGCCGATGAGGATCTTGGTGACGCGCTGGGGATCGGCGGCGACCGCCCCGCCGGCGACGGTGCGCGGGGCGTTCGCGCCCGTACGGTGGCCCGTGCCGGACCCCTCGCGGACGCAGTCGGGGCACTGGAAGCCGACCGAGGCGCTGATCATGCACTCGGGGCAGATGGGACGCTCGCAACGGGTGCAGCTGATCCCCGTGTCGCGGTCCGGGTGGCGGTAGCAGCCCGGCAGGCGGTCGGTGTCCATCGGTCCCCTCGATCAGCGGCGGGGCCGGGATGCGCGCCCCGCCGGTCCGGTATGTATCCAGGACGGACGGGCGGGGCGGAAAGGTTCCCGGGTCGGGATCCCGGGTCAGGTTCTTGGGTCAGGTTCTTGGGTCAGCGCTTCTCGACGGCGACGGACTGGATGACCACGTCGTCCAGGGGGCGCTCGGTGCGCGGATTGGTGGGGGCGGCTGCGATGTGGTCCACGACCTTCCGGCTGGCCGCGTCGGTGATCTCGCCGAAGATGGTGTGCTTGCGCGTCAGCCAGGCGGTGGGTGCGACGGTGATGAAGAACTGCGAGCCGTTGGTGCCGGGGCCGGCGTTGGCCATGGCGAGCAGGTAGGGCTTGGTGAAGGCGAGGTCGGGGTGGAACTCGTCGGCGAACTGGTAGCCCGGCCCACCGGTGCCGTTCCCGAGCGGGTCACCGCCCTGGATCATGAAGCCGCTGATCACGCGGTGGAAGACGGTGCCGTCGTAGAGGGGGTCCGTGGTCTTCTGCCCGTCGGTGGGACGGGTCCACTCCCGGGCGCCCGTGGCGAGCTCCACGAAGTTCCGTACGGTCTTCGGGGCGAAGTTCGCCAGCAGCTCGATCTCGATGTCGCCCTTGGTGGTCTTCAGGACGGCGTAGAGCTTCTCGGCCACGGATCTGCCTTCCATAGTCATCACTGTCGGTCCAGATAGTCGCACGGAGCGCTGCGCGGCACAGAAATCCTTGACCCGTATGCCCTGTCACACATGCCGCCCGGCGGGGTGGCAGGCATGATCCGACAAAGGGTGGAAAGGTGAACTGTGTCCGCCACCGAGGAGGAGGATCCCGTGACCCGCAAGGACAGCGCACGCCTGGCCGCCGAGAGCGCCAGGGAGAGTGTCCGACACGCGGCGGAAGTGGTGGCGCCGTACGCAGAATCCGCCAAGGATGCCGCGGTTCACTACGCGCATGAGGCGAATGAGCGGCTGGCGCCCATGGTGTCGCACGCGGCCAACGAGGCCGCCCGGCAAGCCCGCCTGACCTACGACTGCCATCTGCACCCCCGGCTCAAGTCGGCGCGCACCCATGTGCCGCCGAATGTGGACCGGGCCGCGACGAAGGCGGTCGAGCAGACGCGCCGGGCCGCCCGGCAGGCGGCCGACTACACGCAGCCGAGGATCGAGAGCGCCATCGCGGCGGCCACCCCGGTCGCCGAGGAGGCCGCTTCGCGCTCGACGGCGGCGCTGGCCGCCCTGCGCGGCCAGGTGACCGCCAAGGAGGTACGGCGGCTGGTGCGGCGCCACGAGCGGAGGGCGCGCTGCGGCCGGGCCCTGCGCGGTGTCGCGATCGCCGGCGTGATCGCGGGCGCGGCCTACGCGGCGTGGAGGTGGTGGGACCAGCAGTCGAACCCGGACTGGCTGGTCGAGCCCCCGGCCGCCACGGAACTCCCGGCGCGCGACGCCGGGACGACCAGCTTCGACGACGAACTGGCGGAGAAGGAGCGCGAGGCCGATTCGGGCTCGGGCACGGGTACGAGCACGCAGGACAAGCAGCTCTGACCCTCCGCCCGCGGCGATCGCGGCATTCGAAGGGGCCCGGATCCATCAGGATCCGGGCCCCTTCGAATGTCCGGGCGCGCGGGTCGGCGGGCGCCGGTCAGCCGGGGAGTTGGAGGACCGTGCCCGGTCGGACGAGGTTCGGATCGGGGCCGACGACACCCTTGTTCACCGCGTAGAGCTCGCGCCAGCGGCCCTCGTTGCCGAGCTCCCGGCGGGCGATCGCGGCGAGGGAGTCCCCGGCCTTGACCGTGTACGTGCGCTTCGCGGCGGGGGCGGCCGGCTTGGGGGCCGCCGGAACCGCCTTGTGCGCGGCCGACGCCGGGGTCGGGGTGTGCGGCGCGCCGGGCCTCGTGGCGGCCGCCGCGGTCCTCGGCGGCACGGCGGCGGGCTTGGGGGTGGCGGGAACAGCCTTGTGCGCGGCCGATGCCGGGGTCGGGGTCGCGGGGGACGGCTTGGGAGGCGCGGGGGACGGCTTGGACGGGGGCGCCGGCTTGGGCGGGGCCGCGGCCGCCATCCGCTCGGCGGCCGCCCGGGTGGCCGACGCGGCGTCGGACGCGGTGTTCGTGGCGGCGGCCGATCCGGCCGTCGCCTGCTGCTGGTTCTGCTCCGGGGCCTTCTCCGCGCCCTCGTGCGCCTTGTGCCTGTCGGACTTCAGGAAGTCGAAGAGTCCCATGTCTGTACGCCTCCGGCGTGTGGTGCCGCGGGGCTCGGTGCCCCTCGTCCCACTGTCGGACACGGGGCCCCGGACGGCCCTGCGACGGGTCCGTCCGAGGGACCCGCGCCGCGGGGGGCGCCGCTCACTGCCGGGCGCGGCGCGCGGGCCGGGGGGTGTCCGAGGGGACCCCCAGGTCGCCCCCGGCGAGGAGGCCGAGGACGCGCAGCAGGGCGGTGCGGTCGGCGGCGGTGAGGGAGGCGAGGGCGTCGGCGTGGACCTGGTCGACGATGCGCGTGCTCCGCGCGGCCACGGCCGCACCCTGTTCGGTGACGGCGATGACGCGCGCCCGGCGGTCGGTGGCGGAAGGGCGGCGCTCGGCGAGCCCGGCCCGCTCCAGGGCGTCCACGGTGACGACCATCGTCGTCTTGTCCATGTCCCCGATCTCCGCGAGCTGGATCTGGGTGCGCTCCTCCTCCAGAGCGTGGACGAGGACGCAGTGCATCCGGGCGGTGAGCCCGATCTCGCCGAGGGCCGCCGCCATCCGGGTGCGCAGCACATGGCTCGTGTGGTCCAGGAGGAAGGAGAGGTCGGGCTCGGTGCGGGCGGGCGCCATGGCAGTCATGACCTCAGCCTAGCCATTGAGTCCGAACGAAATAGTCTGCACAGAAATCATCTATTACGGTCACTCCGGCGGCCACGTGAATGTTTCACGTGAAACATCGACCCCCGGGACCGAACCGGGCCTCCTGGTAGCGTCCGGGACATGCCCGAGCTCATCACCCCCACCGCCCGGCTGTACCCCTCCTGGACCGCCGCGCGCGCCGAATGGGGCGACGACGCCCACATGGACGGCAGCGGGCTCGGCGCCCAGGACGACGTGGACGACCCGGAGGGCTTCGGAGCCTGGGTGGAGTGGCTGCGCGGGTGCTCGGACCGCACGGCCCCCGTCGAGCCCGGCCGGGTCCCCGCCACCTACTGGTGGATCGCCGACGGCGACACCTACCTCGGCTCCGTCGACCTGCGCCACTACCTGAACGCCTTCCTCCTCGACGCGGGAGGCCACATCGGCTACAGCGTCCGGCCCTCGGCCCGCCGGCGCGGCCTGGCCACCTGGGCGCTGCGCGAGGTGCTGTACGAGGCGCGGATCCGCGGGATGGACCGGGTGCTGCTGACCTGTGACCCGGACAACGAGGCCTCGGTACGCACGATCGAGCACAACGGCGGGGTCCTGGAGGACGTCCGGGAGACCTTGATCGGCCCCAAGCGGCGCTACTGGATCGATCTCCAGCCCCGCTGAGACGGCTCAGCCGCCCTGCCGGGTGCCGTCGCCGCCCTGCCGGGTCCCATCGTGGGGCCGGCACGCGGGAGGGGCCACGAAGGTGGCCAGCACCAGGCCGTGGCAGTGGACGGTACCCGTGCCGGCGGGGCGTGCGAGCGCGACCGCCGCCGGTCCGTGGGCGGGCAGGTCCCGCACCACGAAGGCGGCACCCGCCAGGTGCCGGGCCCGGGCGGCGGCCACCCGGCGGGCGTCGGCCCGCAACCGGTCGGCCGCGCGCGGGAGTTCGCCGGCCGCCGCCATCGACAGCGCGAGCGGGCCGTCCGGGGCGAGAGCGAGCAGCCAGCGGCGGGCGTGGTGCACGGTGGCCACCGCCAGCGGCCGCGCGCCGGGGCCGACCGTCAGCAGCGCGGCGCGGAAGTCGCTCGCCGGGTCCCAGTGCAGCCCGATCCGCTCCGGACCGACCCGCAGGTGTTCGGCCAGGGCGCGACGGGTGCCCGCGCGGGCCGCGATGAACCAGGACCGCTCGTCGTCCCTGGCGATCCGGGCCCCGCGCAGCTTCTCCTCCCGCCCCAGCAGGGCGAGGTCCTCGCGGTAGCCCCCCGCCTCCCCGGCGCCGTACCAGACGTGCACCGCACCGGAGGGACAGGGCGCGTCCCACCCGGCCATCACATCCGGGCGGGCGCGACCAGGCGGACACCCACCGAGCAGGGCGCGAGGAAGGAGTCGTCCGGCCGCGCGGCGACGAGCTGGGCGCCGAGCAGCCGGGCGTGCTCCTCGGTCAGGATCAGCTCGACGTAGTCGCCGCTGTCGCGCAGCGAGACGTGGAAGGAGAGATTGCCCTCGGCGTCGGCGGACAGGCCCATGCTCCCGTCCACCACTCCGGGGATCATCGTCGGCACCGGCCGGTTCGGTACGTACGAAGACATCTTTTCCTCCAGGGGGTACGGCCGCGGCGCGGGTTCAGGCTCGCGCACGACGGAACGGGAACGGGGCGGTGCTGATCCGGGCGCCGTACAGGCCGACGACGAGACCGGCCACCATCAGGACGAGGGCCAGCGACTTCAGTACGGACAGGTGCTCCCCGAACAGCACCATCGACCCGCTGATGCCGAAGACCGGAACGAGCAGCGACAACGGGGCGACCGTGGAGACCGGGTACTCCTTGAGGAGCCAGTTCCACATCCAGTACGCGAACAGGGTGTTCGGGTAGACCTGGAAGAGGATCGAGGCGACGGCGGTCGGGCCCAACTGCGAGGGCAGCTCGGTGTATCCGGCGGTGCCGTTGGTCAGCAGCCCGAGGGTGAAGAGCGGGATCGGGGCGAAGACGCAGGACCACACCAGGAATCCGAGGACGTCGCGGGGACCGGCCTTCTTGAGGATGACATTGGCCCCGCTCCAGGCCGCGGCGCCGAACAGGACCAGGCCGAGCCCGGCCAGGGTGACGCTGCCGTCGGTGATGAACACGACGCAGACCAGCCCCACCAGGGCGACCGCGGCGCCCGCGAACTGGAAGCCCGTCAGCCGCTCCCGGAACACCAGGGCGCCGAGGAAGACGGTGAAGAAGGCGCTGGACTGGAGCACGAGCGAGGCGATCCCCGCGGAGAGCCCCACGTGCACGCCCAGGTTGACCACGCCCCACAGGCCCACGCCGAAGACCAGCCCGTACCCGGCGAGCAGGCGCCAGGGCACGTCGGGCCGGCGGATGAACAGCACCGCCGGGAAGGCGCAGAGCGCGAAGCGGATGCCCGCCAGGACGAACGGGTCGACCGATTGCAGGCCGATCTTGATCACCGAGAAGTTGACGCCCCAGATCGCGCAGATCAGCACGGCGAGGGCGATGTGGCGGCCCTTCACGGCTCACCCCACCGCGATCGCGGAGTGGAACGCCCGGCGGTGCCACAGCAGGGGGCCGGCGTCGCCGTGCACGCGGACGCCGGTCACCTCGCCGATGAGGAGCTGGTGGTCCCCGACCGGGAGCAGGTCCGCGGTGCGGCAGTGGAGCACCGCGGACGCGTCGGCCAGGTAGGGCAGACCGCTGCCGGGCCACCCGTCGAAGTCGAGACCGGCGAACCGGTCGGTGTTCCGGGAGGCGAACTGCCGTGCCACCGCGGTGTGCTGGACCCCGAGCAGGTTGACGACGAAGCCCTCCGCCTCGGTGAGCGCGGCCCGGCAACTGGAGTCGTTGGACAGGCCGACCAGGATCAGCGGCGGGTCCAGCGACACCGAGGTCACCGCCGAGGCGGTGAAACCCTTGCGGGTGCCGCGGCCGTCCACGGTGGTGACGACGGTCAGCGGAGCGGCGAGCAGGGACATCGCCGCGCGGAAGGTGTCGCCGTCCACGGGGGTCGATGCGTGCGGGGCCATTACGGTCACGGTTTCCTCAGGGTGTCGGTGCGGACTGCTGGTACCACCGGGCGGGCCGGGCCCCTCAGACGGCCTGGACGGCGTCCGGACCGGGTGCGGGAGTGGGAGCGGCCGCCGCCTCGGCCTCGGCCTCGGCCGCGGCCTTGGCCGCGAAGGCCCGCCGGAAGCTCCGGATCGTCAGCGGCAGCACGACCGCCCCGAACAGGCTGAGCAGTACCGCGAGCCCGGCCACCAGCCGCTGGGGGCCGATGGACGCGCCGACGGTGCTGATGAGCACCCCGCCGATCGGGTAGGAGAGCAGTCCGATGAGGAAGAAGGGCCCCATCACCTTGCCCAGGTGCTGCTGCGGGATGACCTTGACCCGCTCCGTCCGGTTGAACACGTTGAAGTACGCGACGCCGCACAGGGCGATCACGAAGGCCGGGGCGTACACCAGGAACGACGGGGCGAGTCCGAGGATCAGCAGGCACACGCACAGCGCGGTGTAGCCGACCACGCCGAGCAGCCCGACGCCGAACCGCTTCAGCAGCCGCGGTGTGATCAGCAGGTTCGCCAGCCCGGTGATCCCGACCAGCATGTTCAGGAGCGCGAAGGAGGACTCCGGGGCGTGGAACACGTCGGTGACGACGGCCGCGTTGGCCCCGAGCATCGTGGCGAAGACCAGGTTGATGGAGAAGTTCAGGCCGGCCAGCAGGACCACCGGGCGGTTGCCGAGCAGCAGCTTCCAGCCGAGGGCCAGCTCACCCAGGTTTCCGCGTACGGTGCCGGCGCCCGGCGTGCGGGTGCCGCGGGGCAGCTTGCGCCAGCACGCGGCGGCGGCCAGGAACATCACCGCCGCGATGCTGAGCAGCCAGATCTTGCCGACCACCATGACCGCCACGACCGCCAGGCCGGGCCCGAGCGCCATGGCGAGCAGCTCCATGTTCTGGAACAGGGCCTGGGTGCGCGGCAGCTCCTCCTCGGTCGCGAGCTGCGGCACGGTCTTCTCGATGGACATCCGTACCGGCGCGACCAGCAGGGCGAGCAGGGCCCCGTTGGCCATCAGCACGCCGATGGTCCAGGACGGCACGAGCAGGCAGAGCACCACGGCCGAGCCGAGCAGCAGGCCCCTCGCCGTGTTGGCGCGGGAGAACAGCCGGGTGCCGCCGTCGCGGTCCGCGATCAGTCCGGCGAACGGGTAGACCAGGAGCGCGGGCAGCCACTCCAGGGCGTAGGCGAGGCCGAGCATGGACACCTCGCCGGAGTCCTGGAAGATCAGCAGCGGCACGCTGAACAGGATGAGCTGCTCGGCCATCAGGCCGAGCAGTACCCCGCCCGCGAACCGCACCCGTCGCAGTCGTCCGCCGCTCATCCGGCGGCCACCGCGAATGGCTCGGACGCGGTCCGCTCCCCGGCCCCCTCCAGCGCGCGCACGAGCGGCAGCACCCCGGTGTAGAAGTGGCGCATCTCGTCCCGGGCGGGCCAGCCGGAGAAGATGAACTGGGTCACCCCGGCCGCCTTGTACGCCATGAGTTCGGCGGCGATCTCGGCGTAGCTGCCGACCAGGCACAGGGCCGGCCCGCCGCGGTAGGCGACCGCTCCGGACCACAGGACCGGCGACATCCAGCCGTGTCCCGCCTCCTCGGCGAGCCGGAAGGAGTTCTTGACGGCGGCGGAGTCCGCACCCGCCACGAACTGCGCGACGAAGGCCTTGTGGTTCTCGTCCGCGTCGCCCATCACCTCCGCGAGGTCGGCGAGCGCCTCCTCGCGCGTCGGGCGGGCCAGGACCTGCATCCGCAGGCCGACGCCCACTCCCTTCGCCCGGAACGGGCCGGTGACCTCCGCGATGGCGGCCGGGGTGTCGCCGTAGCGGAACCACGTGTCGCCGTAGGTCAGCGCGGTCTGCTGGGCGATCTCGGAGGCACCGCTGACATAGATCTCCGGCCGGCCGCCCTCCCAGAACCCGAGGCCCAGCTGGGCGTCCTTGAGGCGGTAGTGGTCGCCCTCGTACGTCAGCGGGGTCTCGCCGCGCCAGAAGCGGTGCAGCACGTCGAGGAACTCGCCCGCCCGGGCGTAGCGCTCGTCGTGCGCCAGGAAGTCGCCGTAGTAGGCCTGCTCGGCCGGGGATATCCCCGCGACCAGGTTGAGCGCGATACGCCCCTCGGACATCCAGGAGACCGTGTTGACCAGCTGGGTGAAGAGCGTCGGGGACAGCAGCCCGGGCCGGTAGGCCAGGATGAAGCGGACGTTCTTCGTCTCCCGGACCAGGGCCCCGAGCACCGGCAGCGGGTCGGGGAGGCTGTAGCTCTGGGCCATGAGCAGCGATTCCACGCCCAGGGCGTCGGCCTCCTGCGCGTACTCCACCGCGCCGTCCAGGTCGAGCACGTCGGCCCGGTACTTCTCGGCCTTCTTCTTCTGCCCGCTGTCGAGTGACGATCCCCAGTGGATCCTGAGCTCGGTCATGCCGGTACTCCGTTCTGCTGCTCGTGGGCGACACTGCCCGTGGTGGTGCGGATGCGCAGGGACTGGAAGAGCTCCGCCATCCACGCGCGGGTCCGCGCGGGCGACCCGGTGACGGCGATCCCGGCCAGGGCCGTCTCGTGGGCGCCGTAGGTGACGTGGCCGGGCAGCGGTGTACCGGGCGCCAGCTCGTGCCAGGCCAGGGCCTCGGGGGCGCCGCGGAACGCTTCGGCGCCGTCGAACCCGTCGAAGGCCTCGCCGGCCAGGTGGTGCCCGGGGTGGACGAACCAGCCGTACCAGGGGCGGTCGGCGGCCGGCGGTGCGGACGGCAGGCCGGCGAGCTGCTCGCCGAGCAGGATCCGCAGCTCCCAGGAGGGCAGGTGGATGCCGGTGGCCAGTTCGAAGACGGCGACGACGTCCGCGCCGCCGACCCGGTTGCCGACCTCCAGGAACACCAGCTCGCCCTCGTGGACGATCGCCTCCAGGTGGAAGCTGCCGTCCTGGATGCGGACCGCGGCCAGCACGTCGCTCACCCAGTCGCGCACCTCGGCGGGGCAGTCGATCTGGAACGAGCCCATCGGCAGGCCCTGCGCGTAGGCCAGGCAGGTGCCCAGGTACTCGCTGGCGCCCAGCGCGAGCACCGTGCCGTTCTCGACGAGCCCGTCGTAGTGGCGGACCGGTCCCTCCACGAACTCCTCGACCTCGAAGGAGGCGACGGCCCCGTCCCGGTCCCGCGCGTCGAGTTCGGCGACGGCGCTGCGCCGTCCGACGACCGCCTCGTACGCCTCGGCGGCGCTGCCGAACACCGTGACGTCGACGCTGGAGGCGCCCCGGTGCGGCTTGAGGACGGTCGCTCCCGTCCAGGGTGCGGCGCCGCCGCCCTCCAGGAAGGAGGCCAGCGGCAGGAACCGCGGCGCGCGCAGGCCCGCGTCGACGACGGCCTGCTTCATCAGGACCTTGTCGCGGGAGAGGGTGACCTGCTCCACCGGCGCGCCCGGCACCCCGTACCGCTCGCGGAGCCGGGCCGCGTCGAGGAGTTCGTACTCGGACAGCGAGATGATCCGGTCGAAGGCGCGGTGCGCGCCGTCCAGCCAGTCCGCCGCCTCGTCGAAGGTCGGCCGCGCCCCCGGCCGCTCGACGCGCTCGCAGGTGAGGTCCGCGGGCAGCGTGTCGAGCGCCGACCGGGTGCCGAGGTAGGTGACCCGGTGGCGGTCGTGGTCGATGCCGCGGGCGTACTCGATCTTGGCGTAGGGGATGCGGTGCAGGATCAGGATGTCCATCAGCGTGCCTTCGGTTCGGTGGCGGGATCGCGGCGCGGGGGCCCGTCGAGGCGGCTCGCGTGCAGGGCGGCCGGCCAGGCCTCCCGCAGGGCGCCCACCACGTCCCGTACGTCGACCCGGTCGGTGTGCAGGGTCAGGCAGCCCTGGGCGGCGAAGTCCGCGTTGTCCCGCGGGACGGCGTGCAGGAGGCGCCGCTCGGTGACGAGCCAGGTGAAGTCGCGGGCCGCCAGCTCGCCCGCGCCCAGGCCCAGTGCCGCGGCGGTGGCGGAGAGCGCGTCCTCGAAGGGGGTGGCGCCGGGCCGCAACCCGTCCGGGTCGAACAGCTGGTCGGAGGTGACGCCCAGCATCACCGTGGCGGCCGAGCAGGTCGGTTCGGGCAGGGAGCCCGGGGTGTCGGCGCCGAACGCCGCGTCCACCCAGGCGTGGTAGAGGTCGATCCCGTACACCCAGTGCGCGAGCGACCAGATCTTCATACCGGCCGGGCGGCGGTTGGGTTCGACGACCGCCGCGTACCGGTCGTCGTCGCTCAGCTTGATCTCGTTGTGGAACGGTCCGTCGCACTGGCCGACCAGCACGTTGGCCTGGCGTCCGGCGCGCTCCACGGAGGCCAGGCCCGCCTCGGTGACCCGGGCCGGCAGCACCTGCGCGTATTCCACCGGGTAGCGGCCGACGGCGCTCAGCTTCTCCGTGACGAAGCGCAGGTGGCCCAGGCCGTCGTAGGAGTACTCGCGGTCGTACGGGATGATCTGCTCGCAGATCACCCCGTCGGCCAGGTACGGGCGCACCTCCTCGAAGGCCGCGCCCAGGTCGTCGCCGAACCGGACGAGGACCACGCCCCGGTTGTTCCCCTCCTTCGTGGGCTTGACCACGAAGCCGTCCGGGTGGCGCCGGGCGAAGGCGCGCAGGTCCTCCATGGAGGAGATCTCGGCGAATCCCGGCACCATGACGCGCTGCGCGGCCAGCTGCTCCCGCACCCCGTCCTCGGCCCGCCGGTAGGCCAGCTTGCAGAAGGCCCCCTCCGCCAGTTCCGGCGAGTCCACCGCCAGACCGAGGCGGCGCAGCAGCTCGGCGCCGCCGCGCACCGCGTTGTCCGAGAAGACGACTCCCGCGGCGAACTCGGCGCGGCGGGCTCCGAGCAGCTTCTCGCCCGCCTCGACGAAGTCGGGCCGCAGCGGGTCGAGGTCGATCACCTCGTCGCAGATGAGGCGGTCCGCGCCGGTGGGACGGGCGCGGACCAGCGTGACCGGGGCGCCGTACGCCCGGTCGGCGTAGTCCCGTATCCGGCGGACGTCTTCGATGCGGCTGAGGTTGTAGTCGACCAGCAAGAACCGTGCGGGGCCCTTCGCCATCGTGCTCTCCTGCCTGCCGGCCGTATGCCGGGCGGTCACGTCTCGTAGTGGACTTCGATGGCGTTCTGGGACGCCCGCATGAGGTCGGGGAGCAGGCGCTCCCGCTCGTCGAGGGTCAAGCTCCAGAGCAGTTGGCCGAGGAAGACCTCGCGCACGTCCGACGCGACCCGGTCGCCCTCCTTGAGGAGGATCTGCGTGACGACGGGCTGCGCGGGCAGGTCGGTGCCCAGGCCGATCCGGGCGATCAGGCCGCGCTCGGCGAAGAACACGCGGAAGAAGGTCGCGCGGTCGGACGGCGGCGCGCCGTCCGGGGCGTACGAGATCTCCCGCAGCCGGCGGTGGTAGCGGTCGAGGGCGTCCGGGTCGGGCCCGGCGGCGGCCAGCAGCAGGTCGATCCACAGGCCGAGGAGGTCGTCGGCGCCGGTGAGGGCCTTCACGCTGTGCGAGATGAGGGCGCCGCCGACCCGAGGGTTGGCCTCGATCAGCTCCCAGCGTCCCTCGTGGTGGCGGGCCTCCAGGTGGAAGCAGCCCCAGCGCAGGTCGAGATGGGCGAGGAGGCCGCGCACCCAGGCGAGGCCGCCGGCCAGTTCCACCGCGCCGAGCGATTCGGGCGGGCTGACGCAGGCGTTCTCCAGGACCGCTCCGGCGGTCTCGGTGACCTCGCACTTCTCGTGCACCGCGACCACGTGTGCGGCGCCGTCGGCGGCGAGCACCTCGAAGCTGAACTCCCGTCCCGGCAGGTAGTCCTCGACGAGGAAGGGCACGTCCGCGCCGAACGCCGAGGCGTACACCGGGTCCTGGCGCGCCTCCTCGGCGATCCGCTCGATGTCGCCCCAGGTGGTGCCGGCGGTGAGCGGGAACGTACCGAAGGAGGCGATGCCGCTGACCGGCTTCACGAAGTGGCGCCGGCCGCCGGCCTGGTGGGCGGCGAGCGACTCGGGGGTGAGCGCGGCGGCCCGTGCGCGGCTGAGGCCCGCGTCGGCGAGGCCGTTGCGCAGCGCCAGCTTGTCGCGCAGGGCCAGGACCTGGTCCTGCGCGAGATCGGGCACGCCCAGGAGTGCGTTGGCGTGCGCCATCAGGTGGCGGTAGCCCTCCCAGACGGTGACGCAGCCGCGCACGCGCTCCCCGCGGCGGCGCAGTTCGGCGAGGTACTGCTCGACATCGGCGCGGGTCAGCACGTGGTGGTCGGTCGACCGCACCTCGTGCGCCTTCGCGGCCACGTCGTCCAGGCGTTGGGGGAGGTGCTCGGGAAGCGGGAGCGACGTCAGGACGAACGCCTTCAGCCGTCGGGTGTCGAGCGCGCCGATCAGGTCTTCCAGGAAGGAGAAGCCGACGTGGCTGAGCAGGAGGACACCCCCTTCGTCGGCGGGTCCGTCCTCAAAAGCGGTGGGGTGGCTCACCTGGCCGTCCTTTCGGGAGGGGGGTGGTGGACCCGTGGGGACGCGGCGGGCGGCGGGGGGGTCCGCCCGCCGCGTCCCGGGGGCGGCGTCAGACGGCTACGGGCTCCGCGGCCTGCTCGGCGGTGAGGAGGGTGTCCTCGTAGAGCTCCTTGTAGTACAGGGCCAGGATCGACTGGTGCTCCTGCAGGTAGGTGCGCAGCGAGGCGATGTCCTCGTCGCTGCGGATCAGGAAGCGCAGCGCCGCCCAGACCTCGCCCGGGTGGTCGTCGTTGATGTCGGTGTGCGAGTGGCTGATCTGGCCGCCCAGGTTGCCCTCGCCCACGGACTCCTTGAGCGCGACGAGCTTGCGCGGTTCGAGCTTCACGTTCACGTACTCCACGAGGTAGGAGTAGGCGACGACGCCGAGCGGGCCCTCGTGGTCGAGCAGGTAGGAGAAGTAGCCGGTGAGCAGCTTCGTGGACAGGTACGGCTCGGTGGCGAGGAACTCCTCGCGGGAGACGCCGACCTTGGCGAGGTCGTCGATGAAGAGCTCGTCGTGGAGCATCTCCTCCTGCTCGTAGTTCGCCCATACCTGCGCGGCCTCGGGGCTGCGCTTGGCGATCTCAACCAGGGCCTTCGACTCGGCGACGCGCAGCAGGCGGATGCGCCACGCCGTCTCGATCAGGTGGCGCTTGTAGTACGCCGAGTCGACGTTCTTGCCCTCAAGGTGGGCGGCGGCCGGGACGGTCGCGTACCACTGCTCGACCTGCTGGTCGATCTGCACGTCGATGTCGGCGCGCAGCTGGGCGGAGCCCGCGGCGTTCAGGAACGGGACGCGGTCCTTCTCGTAACCGACGTTGACAACACGGTTCGTCATGGGGATGGCTGTTCCTTCTGTGATGGGTACGGCGTGGTGGTGTGGTGTGGTGGTGTGAGGGGCTATTCCGCGACGCGGAGGGTCGCGGAGTCCAGGAGCCGGCACTGGCAGGCCAGGCGGTGGTTCCCACCGGACTTGCCGAGGTCCTCCAGGAAGTCGAGTTCGTCGAGGTCCGGTTCGCCCAGGGCCGCGGTGCCGCCCTCGACGACCTCGACCACGCAGGATCCGCACGCGCCCGACCGGCATCCGAAGGGGATGACGCGCTGCTGGATCTCGTATTCGAGGTCGGTCAGGCGGGACCCGGCGGGCAGCATGACCTCCAGGCCCTGCGGCTGGAGCGTGAGCTTCTTGAGGATCAACGGAGTTCAGGCTCCCTCGGCGTTCGGGGGCGGGACGGCGTCGGAGGAGTGCTCGGGTGCGAGGCGGCTTCCGGGGCGCAGGGCCACGGCGGCGTGGTTGACCGCGGCGGCGGCCTCGCCGAAGCCGACGGAGATCAGCGGGACCCGGCCCGGGTAGCCGCATCCGTCACCGGCCGCGTACACCCCGGGCAGGTTGGTCCGCATGGCCCGGTCGACCGAGATCTGCCGGTGCTCCAGGTCCAGTCCCCAGCCGGCGATCGGACCGAGGCTGCTGGTGAAGCCGAGTGCGGCGACCAGCGCCTGTGCGGGGCGCTCCAGGACGGTGTCCCCCGCGGTGATCTCCACGCGCTCCAGGTGCGCGCCGCCGTGGCAGGCGGTGACCCGGGCGTCCGTGAGGATCTCCACCGGGGCGTCGTGGAGCCGCTTGACGCTGTACTCGTGGGCGCGGAAGGCGCCCCTGCGGTGGACGAGCGTGACGCTGCGGGCCCGCGGTGCGAGCGCGAGCGCCCAGTCGACCGCGCTGTCGCCGCCGCCGACGACGATGACGTCCCGGTCCCGGTGGTCGTCCAGACGCGGTACGTGGTAGGCGACGCCCCGGCCCTCGTAGGGGACGGCGCAGGCCAGGGTGCGCGGGCTGAAGGTGCCCAGGCCCGCGGTGATCACCACGGCGCCGGTGCGGACCGTGAGGCCGGCGTCCGTACCGACCAGCCAGCCCTCGCCGTCCCGGGTCAGGGTGGTGGCGGTCTGCCCGAGCAGGTGGCGCGGCCCGAACGGTGCGGCCTGGGCGACCAGGTTGTCGACGAGGTCGCGGCCCGTGACGGCCGGGTGCCCCGCGATGTCGTACAGGAGCTTCTCCGGGTAGAGCGCGGCGATCTGCCCGCCCGGATGGGCGAGCGTGTCGACGACGGTGGCGCTGAGGCCGCGGAATCCGGCGTAGTACGCGGCGTACAGGCCCGCGGGGCCGGCGCCGATGACGGTGATGTCGCTGGCGTGGTCCGCGGTGGGTGTGGTGGACGGAGTTGTTTGCGAGCCGGTCATCTCAGCCCTTCCCGCGTGCGCGTGCCTCGCGCGGGGCGAGGAGCTGGTGGAGGAGTCCGTGGAGCGGAGCGGGCACATCGGCCTGCGCGGCGAGCCGCACCACGGCGCCGGTCCAGGCGTCGATCTCGGAGGGCCGGCCGGCGGCGATGTCGCGGTGCAGTGAGGAGGTCCCCCCGGCGGGCTGGCGGTCGATGAACGCGAGGGTGTCCTCGACGATCCCGGCGGGCAGCGCGATGCCGTGCCCCTCGGCGACCCGCAGGACCTCCGTCATGCCGTCGACGAGCAGCTGCCGGGTACCGGGGCTCGTCCGCAGTTCCCCGAACGTCGCGTCGGCGGCCGCGCCGAGGCCGCCGAAGGGCACGACGAACAGGAACTTCGCCCACAGCTGCGCCCAGATGTCGGCGGGCACGGTCGCCGGGACGCCCGCCTGCGTGAACACCGATTGCAGCCGGCGCACCCGCTCGCTGTCGCGGTTGTCCCACTCGCCGAAGGTCAGTGAGCCCTCGCCGCCGACGTGGCGGACCCGGCCGGGCCCGTCGAGCAGGGTGATGACCTTCGCGATGCCGGGCAGGACCGCGTCGCGGCCCACCGCGGCGGCGGTCTCCCCGGGCGCGGTGACACCGTTCTGGAGCGTCAGGACCGCCGTTCCGCTTCCGGGCCCGACCAGCGGCGCGAGGAGGGGGAGCGCGGCGTCCAGCTGCCAGGTCTTGACGGCGAGCAGGACCAGGTCCACCGGGCCGATCGACGACGTGTCCGCGGTGGCGGACACGTCCGGCAGGCTGAAGGCGCCCTCGGGCCCCTCCACGGTCAGGCCGTGCTCCTGCAGCGCCGCGAGATTCGCGCCGCGTGCCACGAAATGCACCTCGTGCCCGGCCGCGGCGAGCCGGGCCCCGAAGTAGCCGCCAATACCGCCGGCGCCGATGACGGCCGCCTTGATAGCGCTGCCCCCGTTGTTCAACAAAGCGTCCGTTCTCACCTTAGAGCCCTCTGGTATAGTCCAAACCTGGCAGGCAGCGTCTTATTTCGCGCATGCCGGACAACGCGAATTGATCGCGCGCTTTTCACGATGCATGGGGGCAGGTGTCGGAGTGGGTGAACACGGGCGATCTAACGCGCCGTCATATTTATTAATATGTCGTTCATTCCAGGTTCCGCTTTCCGGCCGCCCCTCGCGCGGCGAGGGGCCGACCGTTTCCCCGTGCCTCTGATCAGGCTTCGGGCCCGTGCCAGATGATGTCGTTGGCGGCCGCGAACGATGTCGATGCCCCGGACGCGGAGTCGGCGCCGCCGGCCGTCGCGAAGGCGGCCCAGGCGACGAGGCCGGCGACGGAAAGCGCGCGTAGGAATGCAGAAGTGGTGCGCATGCGGATCACGATGTAAAGCCCCCCGAAATCTGAACTGCAACGAGGGCGTCAACCCCTGCCCTCTGAGACCAGCCTGCCGCAGCAATGACCCGAGCACCATCGCAACCCGATGGCGACAAGTTGCAGACGAGTTCCACTCACCCCCACCGGGAGTCGAGATCGTGAAGAATCTGTCAGAAACGGCACCGGAAGTAAATGTTCCGGAGTTTCCGGAGGTGCGAATTCCGGAATTTCATGAACTGCATGTGACCCTCTACCGCATGGCCCTGGAACGGGGCGTCCTCCACCCCGCCGTGGCCGCCCTGGACCTGGACCTGCCGGCGCAGGACGTCGAGGCGACCGTCTCGGACCTGCTCCGCCTCCACCTGCTGCGCCCCCGGCACGGCGGGGTCCCCGGGAGCCGCGGCGGGCCCGCCGCCGGCGGGTACCTCGCCAGCAGCCCCGAGGTGGCGGTCACCCACCTCGTCGGGCCCATCGAGGCCGAGATCCGGCAGCTGCGCCGCCGGGCGGACGAGCTCACCGACCACGCGATGGCGATGAAGCCGGTCTTCGACGAGGCCTGGCAGGGCCACTTCATGAAGAGCCCGGTCGAGTACCTCAACTCGCTCGACGCCATCCGCACCGCGCTGGAGCGGATCGCGGCATCGGCCCGGGTCGAGGTCCTGGCCGCCCACCCCCAGGTGCCCCCGCCAGAAGCGCTGGAGGACGGCTACCGGCGCACCGCGGACCCCGTCGGCCGGGGCATCCTGTGCCGCACCCTCTACCCCCACTCCGTCCTGTCCCACGGCTACATGCGCCAGCACATGACCCGCATGAGCGCGCTGGGCGTGGAGTTCCGCACGATCGACCGGATACCCGACCGGATCCTGCTGTTCGACGCCAGCACCGCGGTCATCTCCGATCCCGAGCAGCCTTCCGGCCAGGGCGCGCTCGTCGTGCGCGACCCGTCGATGGTGAGCTACCTCTACCGCTCGTGGGAGAGCGTCTGGGAGTCCGCCCGCCCGTTCGGCGACGACGGCGCCTCCGAGACCCGGGCGGAGAAGAACTCCCCGAAGAACGAGCTGCGCCGCTCCATCCTGCGGCAGCTCGAAATGGGCACGAAGGACGAGGTGTCGGCCCGCCGCCTGGCGATGTCCATCACCACCTACCGCCGCCACGTCACGGAGCTGATGACCGACCTGAACGCCCAGAGCCGCTTCCAGGCGGGCAGCTACGCCCGCCGGGCGGGATGGCTGGACGAGTGACGGCGCCGGTCCCGATCCCCGCCACCCGGCCGGGCAGCGGCCGCCGGGCAGACGCGCAAAAAGCCCCCTTGACCCGCGTTGTCGCAGGTCAAGGGGGCTTTCCAGGGTGGAGCCTAGGAGATTCGAACTCCTGACATCTGCCTTGCAAAGGCAGCGCTCTACCAACTGAGCTAAGGCCCCGGAATACGGACGCACCCGTCCCTCGTACGAGGAGGGGTCGTTCCGCAGAACAGAGTACCGGGTGTACCCCCTCATCCCGCAAAATGATAGGGACTCCCGCGCCGCGACCACGCTCCGTAAGATGCTCGCGAGGTTCGCACCAGCGAAGGGGAGTAGGAAGAGTGGACGCAGTACAGCAAGAGGCCACGGCCAGAGCCAGGGAGCTGCAGCGGAGTTGGTACGGGGAGCCCCTGGGAGCGCTCTTCCGCCGGCTCATAGATGACCTCGGCTTGAACCAGGCCCGCCTCGCTGCCGTCCTCGGTCTGTCGGCGCCCATGCTGTCCCAGCTGATGAGCGGCCAGCGCGCCAAGATCGGGAACCCGGCCGTGGTACAGCGCGTCCAGGCCCTCCAGGATCTCGCGGGCCAGGTGGCCGACGGCAGCGTCAGCGCGGTGGAGGCGACCGACCGGATGGACGAGATCAAGAAGACCCAGGGGGGCTCCGTCCTCAGCAGCAGCGGCCAGACCACCACCAGCTCGGGCGCGCCCACGGTCAAGCGGGTCGTCCGCGAGATCCAGTCGCTCCTGCGGTCGGTCTCCGCGGCCGGGGACATCATCGACGCGGCGGACTCACTCGCCCCCAGCCATCCGGAACTGGCAGAGTTCCTCCGGGTGTACGGCGCGGGCCGCACCGCCGACGCGGTCGCGCACTACGAGGCGCACCAGAACTGACGGCGGCGCGCGGCAGCGGACAACGGGGGACGGGGGCGGGCGCAGCGATGGGTGAGACCTTCGCCGGCCGGTACGAGCTGATCGATCCGATCGGGCGCGGCGGGGCGGGCGCCGTGTGGCGGGCCTGGGACCACCGCCGCCGCCGGTACGTCGCCGCGAAGGTCCTGCTCCAGAGCGACGCGCACACCCTCCTGCGGTTCGTCCGCGAGCAGGCGCTGCGGATCGACCACCCGCACGTCCTGGCCCCGGCCAGCTGGGCCGCCGACGACGACAAGGTCCTGTTCACCATGGACCTGGTCGCCGGGGGCTCCCTGGCCCATGTGATCGGGGACTACGGCCCCCTGCCGCCCCGTTTCGTGTGCACCCTCCTCGACCAGCTCCTGTCGGGGCTCGCGGTGGTGCACGCGGAGGGCGTGGTCCACCGCGACATCAAACCGGCCAACATCCTGATGGAGGCCACCGGAACGGGACGGCCGCACCTGCGGCTGTCCGACTTCGGCATCTCCATGCGCAAGGGGGAGCCGCGGCTGACCGAGACCGACTACGTGGTGGGGACGCCGGGTTACTTCGCCCCCGAGCAACTCCTCGGAGCGGAGCCCGACTTCCCGGCCGACCTGTTCGCCGTCGGGCTGGTCGCGCTGTACCTCCTGCAGGGCCGCAAGCCCGACTCCCGCGCCCTGGTCGAGCAGTTCACCGCCCAGGGCACCCCCGGCGCCCCGGAAGGCGTCCCGGCGCCGATCTGGGACGTGCTCTCGGGTTTGCTGCGGCCGGATCCCCAGAGCCGGTTCAAGACGGCCACAGGGGCCCGCAAGGCCCTGGCCGAGGCCGTGGAGCTCCTGCCGGCCCCCGGCGGGCAGGACCCGGTGGAGGTGTTCGACCAACTCGGCCCGCTCCCGCCCGGTTTCGGACCCCAGGGCCCGCTCGGCCGCCCCGGGGGCGCGCCGCCGCCGGACAGCCCCGCCGCCCGGACGCCCGCGGCCGCCCCGTACCTCCTCGGCGGACCGGCGGCGACGGCGGCGGAGCCCACCCGCACCGACCCGCGCGGCGCCCTTTCCGGCAGCGCCGTGAACCCGCCCGCGCCCACCGCTCCGGGCGGCCCGGCCGTACCGGCCCCGCGACCCGCGTACGGTCCCGCGCACGCGGGCGCGGCCGGGTCCTCGTACGGGCCCGCGCAGGGATCCCCGTACGGGCCCGCGCAGGGATCCCCGTACGGGTCCTCGGAGACGGGCAGTTTCCACCTGCCGCCCCCGGCCGCGCGCCCGCACCGGCCCCCGGCCCCGCCGGACCTCGCCCCGCCGGACCTCGCCCCGCCGGACCTCGCCGTGCCGGGGCCCGGGGCCGGCGGGATCTCCCCGCCCTCCGCCCGGGTACGGGCCGCGGTCGTCCTCGCGGCCCTGCTCTGCTACGCGGTCGGCGCCTGGGCCCTCATCCGGATGTGACGGGGCGCGGGCGTCCCCTGCGGGCCCGCAGGATCCACCCGCCGAGCCCGGCGAGCAGCAGCGTCCCGGTACCGAATCCGGCGGCGGCCACCACCCGCATCGCCGACCGGTTCTCCGCGGCGTCGGCGGCCTCCGGGGCGGTGAGCCCCTCCCGGGCGGCGGCCCGGTCCGCCGCGCCCACCCCGAAGCCGCCCGCGGCCAGGCCCTCCTGGTACGCGGGCGCGGCGACGGCCCCGCCGGCCAGGTCCACGCGCAGGGTCAGCGGCACGGGCTGCGCGTCCTCGGTGAACTCGCCGACCTTCCCGCCCATCGTGACCGCGAGGTAGTACCAGCCCGCGAGCGCCACGGAGTGGACGGTGCGCTCACTGGCGTAGCGGTTCCCGTACGCGACGGCCACCGTCCTTCCCAGGGTCACCCCGGCCTGCTCGCCGTCGTAGGAGGCGTCCTTGGCGGCGACGAGCTGGCGGTAGGGGTTGTAGAGCGAGACGCTCAGCCCGCCCGCGGCCGAGCCGGACGCCTTCGTCATCCTCGCCGCGGCGAGCTCGGCCCCGACGCCCAGCTGCTGCCCCCAGTCCAGCGGGACCCGGTAGAAGCGGGTCTGCCCGGGCCGCAGGCCGTCGCGGAACACCCCGGCGCCGAGCGCGCGGGCGTCGTTGAAGCCGGTGCCGCCGGCGCGGCCCGCGGGCTCCGTGCCCGGCAGCACCGGGGCCTCGGAGGGCCGGCCGCTGGGCGCGCTCGTGGGCGTCCCGGGGCCGTGTGCGGGCTCGCGCTGGACGCGGAGTTCGAGCGGCCAGGGCCTCTGGTCGGAGCCCGCGGCCGAGGTCCGGGTCACCTTCACGTAGTACACGCCCGCGGGCGCGCACACGGCGTCCTCGGCGCCCCAGCGGATGCCGACCGCGCTGATCGGCACCGGGTCGTAGCCGAAGTCCGCCCGCCCCGGATTGCCGGGGCAGGCCCGCCCCTCCGTGGTCATGACCTGGACCGCGATGCCGTCGCTGTGGCTCACCCGGGCGTCCGCGCCGGGCCGGGCCACGGCGGAGACGTAGACGTTCGAGCCGTCCTTCCGCAGGACCAGCCGGTAGTAGCGGTCCCCGGAGGAGACCGTGTCCGCGTGGAGGCCGCCGACCTCCAGCGGCGGGGCGTCAGCCGTGGAGGACCCGCCCCGGACCTGCTTGGCGCCGTCCGCCGCCCGGTACGAGGGCACCGGCTCCGGGGCCGCCGGCGCGGCCCACGCGGCCCCGGGCGGGTGCGCGGCCAGGAGCAGGGCCGCCGCCCCCGTCGCGGCCGCCGCCGTCCGCACATTCCGCCGTACCCGACCCATCACGCCCACCCCGAGTTTGCTAGCGCAAGCCAAATCTTTGCATAACGTAACTTTTCGTCACAGAACAGCACAAAGCCCCGACCGCAGCGGCAGCCGGGGCTTCATGAGATCAGCTTTGGGTCTCACACACCGGAACCAGAGGGCACGGAGTCAGTTGCCTCCGTCCACAGGTCCTGCTCGGCGCGGTCCGCCTGGATCTGGCGGTACACGAGGAGCCCGCCGATGGCGGCCAGTGCGACCAGGAGCAGCTTCTTCACCGCGCGACCTCGTCTTTCGTTGACGTTGGGGACTTCTGGCCGCCAACAATACACACCGACCGATACCGATCGGTGACCTGCCGACCCCTCAACTGGCCCAACGAAGAAGACCCCCAGGCCTTGGGCCTGGGGGTCTTCGACACTGTGGGGCTAACAGGATTTGAACCTGTGGCCTCATCCTTATCAGGGATGCGCTCTAACCAACTGAGCTATAGCCCCATCCGCGCCGCGCGCTGACTCCTGAAGATTAGCGCACAGACGCGGTCAGTCCAAAATCCGTTGTGCGGGGCCGTCTGCGCAGGTCATCCGCACGTCATCCGTACGTCCGCCGCGCGTCCGCCGGAGGTCACTCGTCCTCGGCCAGTGTCAGCTCCACACCGCCGACGAAGCCCGCCGACAGGTTGTAGATGAAGGCGCCCAGCGTGGCGAGGGCCGTCGCCAGCACCACGTCGATGACCGCGATCACCGAGGTGAAGACGATGACGCGGGGCAGCGACAGGAACGACTGGAGGTCGAACCCGTTGCTCTCGTTCGAGCCGGTCGCCTCGCTGATCGTGCCGCCGACGGTCGAGAAGACGCCCATGGCGTCCATGACCATCCACAGCACCACCGCCGCCACGACCGTGCAGATGCCCAGCGCGATCGACAGCAGGAAGCTGACCTTCATCACCGACCACGGGTCGGCCTTCGCCACCCGCAGCCGCGCCTTGCGGGTCCGGGGGGCCGTACGGGCCCCCGTACGCGGCCTGCGCTGCGCCCCCGCCCCGCCGCCGCCCGGGCCGCCGCGCGGCCCTCCCGGGCCCGAGGGCGCCGAGTAGGCCTGCGGCGGGTGGTACGGCGGCGCGGTCAGGCCCTGGTCCGGTCCCGCGCCGGCCTGCGGCTGCGGTCCTCGGGTGTCCGTCACGGTTCCCCCCTGGGAGTCCGCGGCAGGGCCACGGGCACCGTTCTCTCCAGTCATGGCCGGTCCGGCGCCCGTGGCTCCACTCACGACTTACTCCTCGTGCTCCCCGGCCGAGGGCTGCGTGCCCCCGGCGGCCTCGGCGGCCGGTGCGTCGGCTGCCTCGGTCCCGATCTCTGTCTCGATCTCGTCGACCTCGTCAGCTTCCTGACCGGCCTCGGCGTTGCGGGCGATGCCCACCACGGCATCGCGCTTGCCCAGGTTGATCAGCTGGACGCCCATGGTGTCACGGCCGGTCTCCCTGACTTCGTTGACGCGCGTACGAATCACACCACCGCCGAGCGTGATGGCGAGAATCTCGTCCGTTTCGTCCACCACGAGCGCCCCGACGAGGGACCCGCGGTCCTCCACGATCTTGGCGGCCTTGATACCCAGACCGCCGCGGCCCTGGACGCGGTACTCGTCGACCGGCGTCCGCTTGGCGTAGCCGCCGTCGGTCGCGGTGAAGACGAACGTACCCGGCCGGACCACGCTCATGGAGAGCAGTTCGTCGCCCTCGCGGAAACTCATGCCCTTCACGCCCGAGGTCGCCCGGCCCATCGGACGCAGCGCGTCGTCGGTCGCCGTGAAGCGGATCGACTGCGCCTTCCTGCTGATCAGCAGCAGGTCGTCCGCGGCGGACACCAGCTCGGCGCCGATCAGCTCGTCGTCGCTGCCATCCCCGGTCTCCCGCAGGTTGATCGCGATGACGCCGCCGGACCGGGGCGAGTCGTAGTCCTTCAGCGCCGTCTTCTTCACCAGGCCGCCCTTGGTGGCGAGGATCAGGTAGGGCGCCGCCTCGTAGTCGCGGATCGCGAGGATCTGGGCGATCTTCTCGTCCGGCTGGAAGGCCAGCAGGTTCGCCACGTGCTGCCCGCGGGCGTCGCGGCCGGCGTCCGGGAGCTCGTACGCCTTGGAGCGGTAGACCCGGCCCTTGTTCGTGAAGAACAGCAGCCAGTGGTGCGTGGTGGACACGAAGAAGTGGTCGACGAGGTCGTCCTGCTTCAGCTTCGTGCCGCGCACGCCCTTGCCGCCGCGCTTCTGCGAGCGGTAGTCCTCGGTCTTGGTGCGCTTGACGTAGCCGCCGTGCGTGATCGTGACGACGATGTCCTCTTCGGCGATCAGGTCCTCCATGGACATGTCGCCGTCGAAGGGCACCAGCTTGGAACGCCGGTCGTCGCCGAACTTCTCGACGATCGCCGCCAGTTCCTCGCTGACGATCGAGCGCTGGCGCTCCTCGGAGGCCAGGATCGCGTTGTACTCGTTGATCTTCGCCTGGAGCTCGTCGTGCTCGGCGACGATCTTCTGCCGCTCCAGCGCCGCCAGGCGGCGCAGCTGCATCTCCAGGATCGCGTTCGCCTGGATCTCGTCGATCTCCAGGAGGCCCATCAGGCCCTCGCGCGCGATCTCGACCGTGTTGCTGCGCCGGATCAGCGCGATGACCTCGTCGATCGCGTCCAGGGCCTTGAGCAGGCCGCGCAGGATGTGGGCGCGCTCCTCCGCCTTGCGCAGGCGGAAGCGCGTGCGCCGGACGATGACCTCGATCTGGTGCGTCACCCAGTGGCGGATGAAGGCGTCGATCGACAGCGTGCGCGGCACGCCGTCCACCAGCGCCAGCATGTTCGCGCCGAAGTTCGTCTGCAGGTCGGTGTGCTTGTACAGGTTGTTCAGCACGACCTTGGCGACCGCGTCGCGCTTGAGCACGATGACCAGGCGCTGGCCCGTGCGCGAGGAGGTCTCGTCGCGGACGTCGGCGATGCCGCCGACCTTGCCGTCCTTCACCAGGTCGGCGATCTTCTGCGCCAGGTTGTCGGGGTTGGTCTGGTACGGGAGCTCCGTGACCACCAGGCACTGGCGGTTCTGGATCTCCTCGACCTCCACCACCGCGCGCATCGTGATGGAGCCGCGACCGGTGCGGTACGCCTCCTCGATGCCCTTGCGGCCCACGACCAGGGCGCCGGAGGGGAAGTCCGGCCCCTTGATCCGCTCGATGAGCGCGTCCTGGAGCTCCTCGTGGGTGGCCTCCGGGTGCTCCAGGGCCCACTGCGCGCCCGCCGCGACCTCGCGGAGGTTGTGCGGCGGGATGTTCGTGGCCATGCCGACCGCGATGCCGGCACTGCCGTTGACCAGCAGGTTCGGGAAGCGCGCCGGCAGGACCGTCGGCTCCTGGTTGCGGCCGTCGTAGTTGTCCGTGAAGTCGACGGTCTCCTCGTCGATGTCCCGGAGCATCTCCATGGCCAGCGGCATCAGCTTGCACTCGGTGTAGCGCATCGCGGCCGCCGGGTCGTTGCCCGGGGAGCCGAAGTTGCCGTTGCTGTCCACCAGCGGCATGCGCAGCGACCACGGCTGGGCCAGGCGGACCAGGGCGTCGTAGATCGAGGAGTCGCCGTGCGGGTGGTAGGTGCCCATGACGTCGCCGACGACGCGGGCGCACTTGTAGAAGCCCTTCTCGGGCCGGTAGCCGCCGTCGTACATCGCGTACAGCACGCGCCGGTGGACCGGCTTGAGGCCGTCCCGGACGTCGGGCAGGGCGCGCGAGACGATGACGGACATCGCGTAGTCGAGGTAGGAGCGCTGCATCTCCGTCTCAAGCCCGACGGGCTCGATCCGCATGACGGGCTGTTCCTCGACCGGGTTCTCGGCGTTGTTGGCAGGCTGGGTGATTTCGTCGGCCATTGCTGGTCAGAAGTCCTTTCAGGCGGTCAGCTGAGCCGACTCAGATGTCGAGGAACCGAACGTCCTTGGCATTGCGCTGGATGAAGGAGCGCCGCGCCTCGACGTCCTCGCCCATCAGCACCGAGAACAGGTCGTCGGCCTGCGCCGCGTCGTCCAGGGTGACCTGGCCGAGCACGCGGTGGTCGACGTCCATCGTGGTGATGCGCAGCTCCTCGGCGTTCATCTCGCCCAGACCCTTGAAGCGCTGGATCGAGTCTTCCTTGATCCGCTTGCCGTTCTGCTTGCCGAGCTCGACCAGGGCGTCGCGCTCGCGGTCCGAGTACGCGTACTCGAAGTCGTCGCGACCCCACTTGATCTTGTACAGCGGCGGGCGGGAGAGATACACGTGCCCGGCCTCGACCAGCGGCCGCATGAAGCGGAACAGGAAGGTCAGCAGCAGGGTGTTGATGTGCTGGCCGTCGACGTCGGCGTCCGCCATCAGGATGATCTTGTGATAGCGGAGCTTCTCGATGTCGAAGTCCTCGTGCACACCGGTGCCGAACGCCGAGATCAGCGCCTGGACCTCGGTGTTCTGGAGGATCTTGTCGATACGGGCCTTCTCGACGTTCAGGATCTTGCCGCGGATCGGCAGGATGGCCTGGTACATCGGATTGCGGCCGGACTTGGCCGAGCCGCCGGCCGAGTCGCCCTCGACGATGAAGATCTCGCACTTCGTCGGGTCGTTCGACTGGCAGTCGGACAGCTTGCCCGGCAGCGAGGCACTCTCCAGCAGGCCCTTGCGGCGGGTGAGGTCGCGGGCCTTGCGGGCCGCGACGCGCGCCGTGGCCGCCTGGATCGACTTGCGGATGATGTCCGCGGCCTCGACCGGGTTCCGGTCGAACCAGTCGTTGAGGTGCTCGTGCACGACCTTCTGCACGAAGGTCTTGGCCTCCGTGTTGCCCAGCTTGGTCTTCGTCTGGCCCTCGAACTGCGGCTCGCCCAGCTTCACCGAGATGATCGCCGTCAGACCCTCGCGGACGTCCTCGCCGGCGAGGTTGTCGTCCTTCTCGCGGAGCAGCTTCTTGTCACGCGCGTAGCGGTTGACCAGGCCGGTCAGCGCCGCGCGGAAGCCTTCCTCGTGCGTACCGCCCTCGTGCGTGTGGATCGTGTTCGCGAAGGAGTAGACGCCCTCCGTGTACTGCGAGTTCCACTGCATCGCGATCTCGACCGAGAGCATGCGCTCCTTGT
Organism: Streptomyces sp. NPDC058662; assembly: GCF_042716255.1. Lineage (NCBI taxonomy): Bacteria > Bacillati > Actinomycetota > Actinomycetes > Kitasatosporales > Streptomycetaceae > Streptomyces > Streptomyces sp. NPDC058662. Next base: position 86,867 of record NZ_JBHXRU010000001.1, read on the forward strand.
CCTCGGCCTCCACGTCGATGACGGTCGGGTGGATCAGCTCGCCCTTGCGCGAGTTGAGGTACTTCACGAAGTCGACGATGCCGCCCTCGTAGTAGTACTTCACCGTGCGCGCCGCGGGCTCGGTGACATCCGCGTCCGGGTCGTCCGCGCCGACGGTCGCCTTCGCCGACTCGCGCTCGTCGGTCAGCGACAGGGTCAGGCCCTTGTTCAGGAAGGCCATCTCCTGGAAGCGCCGCGAGAGCGTCTCGAAGGAGTACTCGGTGGTCTCGAAGATGTCGGGGTCGGCCCAGAACGTGACCGTGGTGCCGGTCTGGCCGGTCTCCTCGTTCTTCGCCAGCGCGGCGGTCGGGGCGCCGAGCTTGTAGTCCTGGGTCCAGCGGTAGCCGTCACGCCGGACCTCGACCGCGACCTTCGTCGACAGGGCGTTCACGACGGAGACGCCGACGCCGTGCAGACCGCCGGAGACGGCGTAGCCGCCGCCGCCGAACTTGCCGCCCGCGTGCAGGACGGTCAGCACGACCTCGACGGCCGGCTTGCCCTCGGACGGGACGATGTCGACGGGGATGCCGCGGCCGTTGTCGACGACCTTGACACCGCCGTCGGCGAGGATCGTCACGTCGATGGTGTCCGCGTGCCCGGCGAGCGCCTCGTCGACCGAGTTGTCGACGACCTCGTAGACGAGGTGGTGCAGACCACGCTCACCCGTCGATCCGATGTACATGCCCGGCCGTTTGCGGACCGCGTCCAGACCCTCCAGGACCTGGATGTTGCTGCCGGTGTACGAGGACTGGTTCGCCCCACCGGCCTCGACCTCGGCGGTGGACTCGTTCTTGTCGTTGGGGTTGCCGGAATCGGCCACGAAGCGCCCTTTCTGGCACAGCACAGGCCGGACTCCGGGCCAGCAGGCATGCGAGCGGGAGCGGCTGCGTCGATCTGCGTTGTCAGCGTTTGTCAGCGGTACTCAACAGGTGATCCCGCGATTAAGCGGGATTGGGCTCCAGTCTACCGGTACCGCCGACATGAATGGGGGTTTGCCGGTACCTGAGTCCGCATGTGCCGCCCTGAACCTCCTCTCTCCGACTCCCCATATCCGGGATGGGGCTCAAAGAGGCTCACACGGGCATCCAGCGCTTCGGGCTGTCAACCTCCGGCTACCGTGAGGGACGCCACCCGCGACGTGCGCCGGACCATGGGGTACCGACCGGTAGCGCCTGCCCCGTCCCCAGCCTGTGGAGAACCGCCGCGCGGCCGCCGTCCCCGCCGCCGGGAGGCCGATCGGCCCCGGGCGGGGACGGCCTCCGACCCGCACCGTCGCGGGTAGAGGGCGGGGGCGCCGGGGATGCGGGGTGCGGGAACGCGGGGCGCGAGGCGTGGGAACGCGGGGCGCGAGGCGTGGGAACGCGGGGCGCGAGGTGCGGGCAGGCGGGGCGCGAGGTGCGGGCAGGCGGGCAGGAAGTACGAGGTGCGGGGGCGCGGGGGTGCGACGGCTCCGGGGCCGCCCGGCCGGGCGCCCGGGCGGCTCCGGGACCGGGCGGCCGCGGGGCGGCGCTCCCGGTCAGCCGTACGTGTCCCCCGGGCCGGTGCTGCCCGGCGCCCGCCAGGCCCCGTACCGCTTCGGCCCGCCGCCCGGCCCCTGCACCTTGATCATCCGTACGGTGCCCTGCCCGAGGTCCGCGTTGAGCCGGGCCACCAGCTGCGGGGCCAGCAGCTTCAGCTGCGCGGCCCACGCCGAGGAGTCGCACCGCACGAGCAGCTCCCGCTCCTCGTACCGCTCCGGCACGCAGTGCGCCGCGATCTCCGGCCCGACGATCTCCGGCCAGCGTTCCATCACGCCCGCCACCGCCATCGGCATCTCCCAGCCGCGCTCGGTGCGCAGCCGGTCCAGCGCCGCCATCAAGGGCATCGGGTCCCGCCCGTCCGCGCGGGCGCCCGACCGCAGCCCGGGCTGCTGCTGCCGCTTGCGGCCGCCCGCCGCCTGGCCGCGGGCCCGGGCCTGCTCCCGCGCCGCCGCGAGCGCCTGCCGTGCCAGATCCACCCCGGAGGCTTCCGGGGCCTTGCGCCGCTGCTCGTCCTGGTCGTTCACAACCGGGTCACCTCACCACCGGACACCCCGAACCGCGCCCCCACCAGCACACCCGGAACGTCATCGTCCACAGCTGCCGTCACCAGGACCTGCTCGCCCGGTGCCACCAGCTCCGCCAACCGCTCCCGGCGCCGCGCGTCCAGCTCCGCGAACACGTCGTCCAGGATCAGCACCGGCTCGGCCCCCTCCGAGCGCAGCAGCTCGTACGAGGCCAGCCGCAGCGCCAGCGCGTAGGACCACGACTCCCCGTGGCTGGCGTACCCCTTCGCCGGCAGTTCCCCGAGCCGCAGCAGCACGTCGTCGCGGTGCGGCCCCACCAGGGTCACGCCCCGCTCGATCTCCTGCTTGCGTACGTCCGCGAGGGCCGCCAGCAGCACCTCGTACAGCGCCTCGCGGGTCCGCGCCGCACCGCTGTCCACCGGCTCGCCCGCAGAGGAGCGGTACGCCAGCCCGAGCGGGCCGCCGCCGGGCGCGAGCTGCTCGTACGCCTTGTCCGCGAGCGGCAGCAACGTCGCGATCAGGTCCAGGCGCTGCGCCAGCAGCTCCGCGCCCACGCGCGCCAGGTGCTGGTCCCACACGTCGAGGGTGGAGAGGTCCATCGAGCGGCCGCCGTGCCGGCGGGCCATCGCCGCCGACTTCAGCAGGGTGTTGCGCTGCTTGAGCACCCGCTCGTAGTCGGAGCGGACCGCCGCCATCCGCGGGGAGCGCGCCGTGACCAGCTCGTCCAGGAAGCGCCGCCGCTCCCCCGGATCGCCCTTCACCAGGGCCAGGTCCTCCGGGGCGAACAGCACCGTCCGCACGATCCCGAGCACGTCCCTCGGCCGGACCTGGGACGAGCGGTTGATCCGGGCCCGGTTGGCCCGCCCCGGATTCAGCTCCAGCTCCACGAGCTGCTGCCGCTCGCCCTGGGTCACGGCGGCGCGGATGATCGCCCGGTCCGCGCCCATGCGCACGAGCGGGGCGTCGGAGGAGACCCGGTGGCTGCCGAGCACGGCCAGGTAGCCGATCGCCTCGACGAGGTTGGTCTTCCCCTGGCCGTTGGGGCCCACGAACGCGGTGACGCCCGGGTCGAGGGGAACCTCGGCCCGGGCGTACGAGCGGAAGTCGGCCAACGAGAGATGCGAGACATGCATACGGCGCCGACCTCCCCCGGCTTCCACTGCTGTACGTCGTGCTGTGCGGCTCCCGTGAGCCGAGCCGCACGTCCTACTGCTTCTTCCGGCTCCTGCTTCCGCCGGTGCCGCTTCCGCTACTTCTTCTCGACCGCGTGGCCGCCGAACTGATTGCGCAGCGCGGCGATCATCTTCATCTGCGGCGAGTCGTCCTGGCGCGAGGCGAACCGCGCGAACAGCGAGGCGGTGATCGCGGGCAGCGGCACGGCGTTGTCGATCGCCGCCTCCACCGTCCAGCGTCCCTCGCCGGAGTCCTGCGCGAAGCCCCGCAGCTGCTCCAGGTGCTCGTCCTCGTCGAGGGCGTTGACGGCCAGGTCCAGCAGCCAGGAGCGGATGACCGTGCCCTCCTGCCAGGAGCGGAAGACCTCGCGGACGTCGGTGACCGAGTCCACCTTCTCCAGGAGCTCCCAGCCCTCGGCGTAGGCCTGCATCATGGCGTACTCGATGCCGTTGTGGACCATCTTCGCGAAGTGGCCGGCGCCGACCTTGCCGGCGTGCACGGCGCCGAAGTCGCCCTCGGGCTTGAGGGCGTCGAAGACGGGCTGGACGCGTGCGACGTCCTCAGCGCCGCCGCCGTACATCAAGGCGTAGCCGTTCTCCAGGCCCCAGACGCCGCCGGAGACGCCGCAGTCGACGAAGCCGATGCCCTTGGCCGCGAGCTCACCCGCGTGCTTCTCGTCGTCGGTCCAGCGCGAGTTGCCGCCGTCGACGACGACATCGCCCGGCGAGAGCAGCTCGCCGAGTTCGTCGACGGTGGACTGGGTGGCCGCTCCGGCCGGGACCATGACCCACACCACGCGGGGGGCCTGCAGACTGTCCACAAGTTCCCGCAGGCTGTGGACATCGGCGAGGTCCGGGTTGCGGTCGTATCCGATGACGGTGTGGCCGGCGCGGCGGATGCGCTCGCGCATGTTGCCGCCCATCTTGCCGAGACCGACGAGACCAAGCTCCATCAGGTGGTTCCTTAAGCGTTGTGGCCGTCTTTGCCGGTGTCCCGCTGGTACCCGGGGACACCCCCGGCCCCGAGCCTACGCCCGGCCCGGCCGGGCGGCTCCACGGGGCGCGCGGCGCCCCGGACGCGGTCAGGCCCGGTCCCGCTAGCCGCGGAACCGGGCCTGACCTGCGAGCAGTCGAGGGGTGTCAGCCGGAGAGGCGCACCGGCATGATCAGGTACTTGTAGGCCTCGTTCGCCTCGGCGTCCACCGCCGGACGGCCGCTGAGCAGCGCGGGCTTGGTGGACGTGGTGAAGCTGAGCTGCGCGGCGGGCGAGTCGATCGCGCTCAGGCCGTCCAGCAGGAAGGTCGGGTTGAAGGCGATCGAGATGTCGTCGCCCTCAAGCGTCGCGTCCACGCGCTCCACAGCCTGTGCGTCGTCGCTGGAGCCGGCCTCCAGGATGAGCACGCCCTGCTCGAAGCTGAGGCGGACGGGGGTGTTGCGCTCGGCGACGAGGGCCACGCGCTTGACGGCCTCGACGAACGGGGCGGTCTCGATCACGGCGATGGAGTTGAACTCCGTCGGGAACAGCGTGCGGTACTTCGGCAGGTCGCCTTCGAGCAGGCGGGTGGTGGTGCGGCGGCCGGCGCCCTCGAAGCCGATCAGGCCTTCACCGGCACCGGAGCCCGAGAGTGCCAGGGTGACCGTGTCGCCGCTGGTCAGCGACTTGGCGGTGTCCAGGAGGGTCTTCGCGGGCACCAGGGCCACGGCGGAGGCGTCCGGGTTCTCCGGCTTCCACAGGAACTCGCGGACCGCGAAGCGGTAGCGGTCGGTGGAGGCGAGGGTGACGCGGTCGCCCTCGATCTCGATGCGGACGCCGGTCAGCACGGGCAGCGTGTCGTCGCGGCCGGCGGCGATGGCGACCTGGGCGGCCGCGGAGGCGAAGACCTCGCCGGGGACGGTGCCGGTCGCGGTCGGCATCGTCGGCAGGGCCGGGTACTCCTCCACAGGCAGGGTGTGGAGGGTGAACCGGGAGGAGCCGCAGACCACGGTCGCCCGTACACCGTCTGTGGAAATCTCCACCGGGCGGTTGGGGAGGGCGCGGCAGATGTCGGCGAGCAGCCGGCCGGAGACGAGGACCGTGCCGTCCTCCTCGACGTCCGCCTCGACGGAGACGCGGGCCGAGACCTCGTAGTCGAAGCCCGAGAGGCTCAGCGTGCCGTCCTCCGCCTTGAGCAGCAGCCCCGCGAGAACGGGCACCGGCGGCCGGGCCGGGAGGCTACGGGCAGCCCAGGCCACCGCCTCCGCGAGTACGTCGCGCTCCACCCGGATCTTCACCGGAACCGCCTCCTGCTGTTTCTCGCTCGTCTGCCGGCCGTCGTCGTCGGCCCGATGCCTCGTTGCCGGGGACCAGTCTGACGTACGGCGCCGACAGCCGCTGCGGCTGTCGGTCAAGTCGGGAGCGGAGCGGCGGGGAGGCCGATCACCGAGTTGTGCACAGGACCCGCTTGAAAACCGAATCCGAGCTAACTCTCTATGGGGGTAGTAGTAGGGGCTGTGGATACAGTGGATAACTCCGTTTTCGCAGGTCAGTCCCTGTTTTTTATCCACCGGGCCTGTGGGTGACACCGGTGGACAACCCGGCCTCCCTGTGGAGAACGAAAAGTTCTGCACAGGCTGTCCCCAGGAGGCCCCCACTACTCCACAGGTGTGTCCCCAGCTTTCCCCCGGTACTCCACAGCCCAAACGTCTACATCGGTGTGACGGCTTTCACTCGGGGCGGTGAGAGGGGGTGGCGTGTTGCCGAACAGTGGACAAGGGTGTGGAGAAGTCCTCCGATCCTGTGCACAGGGTGCGGGAACCTGTGGGCGGCCGGTGGACAGAGGCGGGGACGGGCCTGTGGACGAATATTCTGTCCACAGCCTGTGGATAACGGTTGTGCACAAATCCACAGGGGGTTGACCTGCCCTGATGGATCCTCACCCCGCAGGCCTGTGGACAAATTGTGGGTGACGGTACCTGTCCCCAAGGTGTGGACGGAAGAAAGTCCCCCAATCTGTGGATGAGTTGCTCCCGAGGGGGCGTATTCGAACAGGTCAGAGGCGCGCGAACGACGAAGGGCGCCCCCGTTATGACCCGGGAGCGCCCTCTGAAACGCGTGTGAAGGGGTGCCGGCGCGGCTTCATCCCCCCTCTACGGGGGCCGGCTCAGGCGTTCTTGATGCGGTTGGTGAGCTCGGTGACCTGGTTGTAGATGGAGCGCCGCTCGGCCATCAGCGCGCGGATCTTGCGGTCCGCGTGCATGACGGTGGTGTGGTCGCGGCCGCCGAACTGCGCCCCGATCTTGGGCAGGGAGAGGTCCGTGAGCTCGCGGCACAGGTACATGGCGATCTGGCGCGCCGTCACCAGCACCCGGCTGCGGGAGGACCCGCACAGGTCGTCCACGGTGAGCCCGAAGTAGTCGGCGGTGGCCGCCATGATGTCGGAGGCGGTGATCTCGGGCGCGCTGTCCTCTCCGCCCGGGATCAGGTTCTTGAGCACGTCCTCGGTCAGGCCGAGGTCGACCGGCTGCCGGTTGAGGCTCGCGAAGGCCGTGACCCGGATCAGCGCCCCCTCCAGCTCGCGGATGTTGCGCGAGATGCGGGAGGCGATGAACTCCAGTACCTCCGGCGGGGCGTTGAGCTGCTCCTGGACCGCCTTCTTGCGCAGGATCGCGATGCGGGTCTCCAGCTCGGGCGGCTGGACGTCCGTGATCAGGCCCCACTCGAAGCGGTTGCGCAGCCGGTCCTCCAGCGTGACGAGCTGCTTGGGCGGCCGGTCGGAGGAGAGCACGATCTGCTTGTTGGCGTTGTGGAGCGTGTTGAAGGTGTGGAAGAACTCCTCCTGCGTCGACTCCTTGCTCGCCAGGAACTGGATGTCGTCGACGAGCAGGATGTCCATCTCGCGGTAGCGCTTGCGGAACGCGTCGCCCTTGCCGTCGCGGATCGAGTTGATGAACTCGTTGGTGAACTCCTCGGAGCTCACGTACCGCACGCGGGTGCCGGGGTAGAGGCTCCGCGCGTAGTGCCCGATGGCGTGCAGCAGGTGCGTCTTGCCCAGGCCCGACTCCCCGTAGATGAAGAGGGGGTTGTACGCCTTCGCCGGCGCCTCGGCGACCGCCACCGCGGCCGCGTGCGCGAAGCGGTTGGAGGCGCCGATGACGAAGGTGTCGAAGAGGTACTTGGGGTTCAGCCGGGCGGTCGGCTCCAGCGGGCCCGAGGTCGAGCCGCCGGACGGGGCCGGGGGCGCCGCGGGCCGGCCGGGCGCCGGGCGGGGCGCGGGCTGCTCGTAGCGCTGCTGCTCGTACGGGGACTGCTCGTACTTCTGCTGCTCGTACTTCTGCTGTTCGTAGCCGCCCTGGTCGTAGCCGGAGGGCTCGGACTGCTGGAGGTAGCCGGGCTGCGGGGAGGCGTACGGGTCGCGCTCGGGGAAGCCGCCGAGGCGCTGCTGCTGCCAGCCGTAGTCGTCCTGCTGGCCTCCGCGCGGCCAGGCGCCGGGCTCGGCGCGCGGCTGCTGGTAGTCCGGGTAGGCGGGGCGCGCGGTGGGGAGCTGGTCGTCGGACGGACCGCCGCCGGGGCCGGTGGGGCCGGGGCGCTGACCGCCGTAGGGCTCGTACGCGTCGCGCTGCTGGCCGGTCGGGGCGGGGGGCGAGGGCTCGCCGGCGGAGTCGTCCACGGTGATGGCGATCCGGATGGGGCGGCCGCACTCACGGCTGAGCGCGTCACTGATCAGCGGGGCCAGGCGGCCCTCCAGGACGCGCTTGCCCCATTCATTGGGGACGGCGAGCAGCGCGGTGTCGGCGACCAGCGCCAGCGGCTGGCACCGCTCGACCCACTGCTTGTCCTTCGGCTCGATGCCCGGCTGTCCTTCCCCGAGGAGCTTCTCCAGCACCCTTGGCCACACTGCGGCAAGATCGGCAGGTACGTCAGCCACAGAGCACGCTCTCTCACAGGGGGTCCCACGAATGTGTGGTTCTTTGGGACGGGCGGGACAAAAAAACCGGGGTCGGACAACGGTAGTCAGGGCGACGGGTACGGTTCAAGTCGTTGTCCACAGCCTGTGCACAGTGTGGGGCACCGTAGGCTCGGTTTGACCGGATGGCGTAGCCGCGCGTACCGTAACGAGGTCGAGTTGTCGATGGCTGCTGCCGCCTGCCTACCGATGGGCGAAGGTCACTAACAGTGATCATTTAGCGGTGCCACTCGGGCGAACACGCGAGTTTCCTCGTGGGCGCACGGTGACAGCCAGGCGATGTCCCGCCACAACGATTCATTCTCTGGAGCCCCCGAGTGAGCAAGCGCACCTTCCAGCCGAACAACCGCCGTCGTGCCAAGACCCACGGCTTCCGCCTGCGGATGCGTACCCGTGCCGGGCGCGCCATCCTCGCGAACCGCCGTGGCAAGGGCCGTTCCGCCCTTTCCGCGTAACAACACGCAGGTCGTGACGTCGTGCTGTCTCCCGAAAATCGGCTGAGGCGGCGTGAGGACTTCGCGAGCGCAGTACGTCGAGGGCGTCGGGCCGGTCGCCCGCTCCTCGTCGTACACCTACGTACAAGCGGTGCAACGGACCCGCACGAGCCGGGGGAGATCGATCCCTCGACGCGTGCGGGTTTCGTCGTCAGCAAAGCTGTCGGAGTCGCCGTCGTCCGTAACCGGGTGAAGCGCCGTCTGCGCCATCTGGTCCGCGAGCGGCTCTCGCAGCTGCCCGCCGGTAGCCTGGTGGTGGTACGTGCGTTGCCCGGAGCGGGCGACGCCGGCGCTGACGAACTCGCCCGGGACCTGGATGCCGCACTGTCGCGGCTCCTGGGAGGCGCGGCTCGATGAAGTACCCGCTGCTCGCTTTGATCAAGCTGTACCAGTGGACCATCAGTCCGCTGCTCGGCCCGGTGTGTCGCTACTACCCGTCGTGCTCGCGCTACGGGTACGCGGCCATCGACCGGCATGGTGCGGTGAAGGGGACGTTCCTTACCGCCTGGCGGATCCTGCGGTGCAATCCGTGGTCCCCCGGTGGCGTGGACCACGTCCCACCCCGTAAACGCCCGCGTTGGCACGAGCAGCTGCGCAGTGCGTTGCGTAGATCTCGCAATGCTCAAGGAGCCTGATTAGTGGACACGATTGCCAGTCTGTTCAGCTTTATCACCACACCCGTCTCGTGGATCATCGTCCAGTTCCACACGCTGTACGGGGCGATCTTCGGTGCGGACAGTGGGTGGGCCTGGGGCCTGTCCATCGTGTCCCTGGTGATCTTGATCCGCATCTGCCTGATCCCGCTCTTCGTGAAGCAGATCAAGGCCACGCGGGGCATGCAGGCGCTCCAGCCGAAGATGAAGGCGATCCAGGAGCGCTACAAGAACGACAAGCAGCGCCAGTCCGAAGAGATGATGAAGCTGTACAAGGAGACGGGTACCAACCCGCTCTCCTCGTGCCTGCCCATCCTGGCGCAGTCCCCGTTCTTCTTCGCCCTCTACCACGTGCTGTCGAGCATCGCGAGTGGTAAGGAGATCGGCTACATCGACGGCCCGCTCCTGGCCAGTGCGCGTCAGGCGCACATCTTCGGGGCGCCGCTGGCGGCGAAGTTCACGGACAGCGCCGAGAAGGTCGCGAGCCTGAACGCCTCGATCACCGACGTGCGCGTCGTGACCGCCGTCATGATCGTCCTGATGTCGCTGTCGCAGTTCTACACCCAGCGCCAGCTGATGCAGAAGAACGTCGACCTCTCGGTCAAGACGCCGTTCATGCAGCAGCAGAAGATGCTGATGTACATCTTCCCCGTGATCTTCGCGGTCATGGGCATCAACTTCCCCGTCGGTGTCCTCGTGTACTGGCTGACCACGAACCTGTGGACCATGGGTCAGCAGATGTACGTGATCAACCAGAACCCGACGCCGGGCAGCACCGCGCAGGACCAGTACCTGACCCGCCTGCTGAAGCACATCAGCTCGCACGGCGACGTCAAGGGCCGGAGCAAGAAGAAGATCGTCGCGGCGATCGTGGCCAAGGGCCCGGACCGCAACGACAACGAGCGCAAGTTCATCACCGCCCTGACCAAGCAGGGCATGGCCGCCCAGGCGGACGGCAGCGTGATCAAGAGCTCCGAGACCACGGCGGACTCCGACGCGGCGAGCGGTGGTGCCGCGGCGAAGCGGCAGCAGCCGAAGAGGCAGTCGAAGTCCCAGCGCCAGACGCCCAGCAAGCCCTCCACCAAGAAGTAGAAGGAGTCCCTCCCGTGACGGAAGGCACCACCACCGCCGCCGCTGAGGGCGGCGACACCCTCACCCGCCTTGAGCAGGAGGGTGAGATCGCGGCCGACTACCTTGAGGGCCTGCTGGACATCGCCGACCTGGACGGCGACATCGACATGGACGTCGAGGCCGACCGCGCCGCGGTGTCCATCGTCAGCGACTCCGCGGGCCGCGACCTGCAGAAGCTCGTGGGCCGCGACGGCGAGGTCCTGGAGGCCCTGCAGGAGCTGACCCGTCTTGCCGTGCACCGGGAGACCGGGGACCGCAGCCGCCTGATGCTGGACATCGCCGGGTTCCGTGCGCGGAAGCGCGAGGAGCTCGCGGCGCTCGGCGCCCAGGCGGCGGCCGACGTGAGGGCCTCGGGCGAGCCCCTCAAGCTGGCGCCCATGACGCCGTTCGAGCGCAAGGTCGTCCACGACGCCGTCGCGGCCGCCGGCCTGCGGAGCGAGTCCGAGGGCGAGGAGCCGCAGCGCTTCGTCGTGGTGCTCCCGGCCTGACCGGTAGCGAGAGTTCTCGGCCCCGTCTGTGCCGCAGGCGGGGCCGATGTTTGTCAGCCTGGCATGTGAACGAAGCGGCATCTCACACCCTGGTTTTACCCAGAACCATGCGTACGGAAGGACGGTCCCCGTGACGGAGGCAGCGGAGCTTCCCCCGGCGCCTGAAGAGGCGCGCGCGGTATTCGGTGAGTTTTTCCCGGAAGCTGTGCGGTATGCGGAGCTGCTGGCGGACGCGGGAGTCCAGCGCGGCCTGATCGGCCCGCGCGAGGTGCCGCGGCTGTGGGAGCGGCACCTGCTGAACTGCGCGGTGCTGTCGGAGGTGGTGCCCCAGGGCGTCACCGTCTGCGATGTGGGCTCGGGCGCCGGCCTGCCGGGTATCCCGCTCGCCCTGGTGCGACGCGACCTCAAGATCACCCTGCTGGAACCGCTGCTGCGCCGGACGAATTTCCTCCAGGAGGCCGTGGAGCTGCTCGGCCTCGACCACGTCACGGTGGTGCGCGGCCGCGCCGAGGAGGTGCTGGGCAGCCTCCAGCCCGTCCACGTGGTGACCGCGCGCGCGGTCGCGCCCCTGGACCGGCTGGCCGGCTGGGGCGTACCCCTGCTGCGTCCCTACGGGGAGATGCTGGCGCTCAAGGGGGACACGGCGGACGAGGAGCTGGTGGCGGCGAAGACCGCTCTGGCGAAGCTCGGTGTGGTGAAGACCTCGGTGCTCCAGGTGGGTGAGGGTGTGGTGGATCCGCTGTCGACCGTGGTGCGGGTCGAGGTGGGCGAGAGCCCCGGTGGCGTTCGGTTCGCGACCAAGCGGGCCAAGGCGGCACGGGTGAGCCGCACGCGTCGCCGCCGCTGAGCCGTATGCGGCGGTCGCGGGGCCGGGCGCGAGTCATATCAGGAGTGTTGGGCCCTATAGGTATGGATTTCGGAGTGTCGTAGCGGCCCGCAGACTCCATCCGGGCATCGTGTTTCACGTGAAACGTCGCTCTCTGCTGCACGGAATCATCAGCCGCGGTCGTGCGGCCGCGGCCCCTCGCACCCGCAAGGACACGCGGGGGACGGAGTTGTCCACATCAGTGGATTCATCCACAGGAGTACGGGCCCCGCTGGTTCGCGACCCGGGTGCCATGGCAGGCTCTGTTCATCGCGAGCCAGCTGTCGAGGAGAGTGACACCGTGCGGTCCGACGCCAACCTCGCGGGGCCGATGGCCGATCCGGTCCCCGGTCCCCGCTCTGAATCGGAGGGTGAGGATGTTTCACGTGAAACATCCGCACCCCTCGTAGACAACGACACCCCTATCGGTCGAGCCGCGCAGGTGGCTGTGGACGCCCTGGGGCGTGGCGGCGAGCGCCTGCCCCGGCCGCCCCAGACCCGGGTCATCGTGGTGGCCAACCAGAAGGGCGGCGTGGGTAAGACCACGACCACCGTCAACCTGGCCGCCTCGCTCGCCCTGCATGGGTCGCGGGTCCTGGTGATCGACCTCGACCCGCAGGGCAACGCGTCCACGGCGCTGGGCATCGACCACCACGCGGACGTCCCCTCGATCTACGACGTGCTGGTGGACAGCCGCCCGCTGCTGGAGGTCGTCCAGCCGGTCGTGGACGTGGAGGGCCTCTTCTGCGCCCCGGCCACGATCGATCTGGCGGGTGCCGAGATCGAGCTGGTCTCGCTGGTGGCACGCGAGAGCCGGCTCCAGCGGGCCATCCAGGCGTACCAGCAGCCGCTCGACTACATCCTGATCGACTGCCCGCCCTCGCTGGGTCTGCTGACCGTGAACGCCATGGTGGCGGGCGCGGAAGTACTGATCCCGATCCAGTGCGAGTACTACGCGCTGGAGGGCCTGGGGCAGCTGCTGCGCAACGTCGACCTGGTCCGCGCCCACTTGAACCCGACGCTGCATGTGTCGACGATCCTGCTGACGATGTACGACGGCAGGACCCGGCTGGCATCGCAGGTGGCGGAGGAGGTCCGCAGTCACTTCGCCAAGGAAGTGCTGCGGACGAGCATTCCGCGGTCGGTGCGTATCTCGGAGGCGCCGAGCTACGGGCAGACGGTGCTCACGTACGATCCCGGTTCCAGTGGCTCCCTCTCCTATTTGGAGGCTGCGCGGGAGATCGCGTACCGGGGCGTCGGAATCCAGTACGACGCCCGGCAGGCCCATCTGGGCACGGGCATGAACAGCACGCAGAGTGTGGCGGAGGGGATCCAGTGAGTGAGCGACGTAGGGGTCTGGGGCGGGGACTCGGTGCGCTGATTCCCGCGGCCCCGCAGGAGAAGACGCCCCCGGCGGTGGGGGCCGGGTCGACGTCACCGTCGGCCCTGCCGGTGCTGACCTCGGAGCGCGGAGTCGCCGCGGCGAAGCTCGCTTCGCTCGTGCAGGCCGATGTTTCACGTGAAACATCGGTCGAGGCCGTGTCGGTGAGCGACCCGGTGGCCGCGCCGGAGGCCCACACCGTGGCGGGAGCGACGTTCGCGGAGCTCCCGATGGACGCGATCACGCCGAACCCGCGGCAGCCGCGCGAGGTGTTCGACGAGGACGCGCTGGCTGAACTGGTGACCTCCATCCAGGAGGTGGGTCTGCTGCAGCCGGTGGTCGTGCGCCAGGCCGCGCCGGGCCGCTACGAGCTGATCATGGGCGAGCGCCGCTGGCGCGCGTGCCGTGAGGCCGGACTGGAGCGCATTCCGGCGATCATCCGGGCGACGGACGACGAGAAGCTGCTGCTGGACGCGCTCCTGGAGAATCTGCACCGGGCGCAGTTGAACCCGCTGGAGGAAGCGGCGGCCTACGACCAGCTGCTCCAGGACTTCAACTGCACGCACGACCAGCTGGCCGACCGGATCGGGCGTTCGCGTCCGCAGGTGTCGAACACGCTCCGGCTGCTGAAGCTGTCACCCCCGGTCCAGCGCCGGGTGGCCGCTGGGGTCCTGTCCGCCGGCCATGCGCGAGCCCTGCTGTCGGTGGAGGACTCCGAGGAGCAGGACCGGCTGGCGCACCGGATCGTGGCCGAGGGCCTGTCGGTGCGCGCGGTGGAGGAGATCGTGACGCTTATGGCGTCCGAGCCCTCCAGCACCGTGAAGCCCAAGGGCCCGCGGGCCGGCACCCGGGTGGCTCCCGCGCTCACCGAGCTGGCGACGCGGCTGTCGGACCGGTTCGAGACGCGGGTGAAGGTGGACCTGGGCCAGAAGAAGGGAAAGATCACCGTCGAGTTCGCGTCGATGGAGGATCTGGAGCGGATTCTGGGAACGCTGGCGCCGGGCGAGGGCCGGGTGCTGGAGCAGGGTCCCTCCGGGGAGTGACGGAAGGCCCGAAGGGGCGGATCGGACCGGTGTGAACCGGTTCGGTCCGCCCCTTCGCCGTGCCGCGGGGCGGGGGCTCCGGCCGGTCTGAGTGTGCCGCTGCCCCGAGCGGAGCTGTCGAAGATCCAGGGGCCAGTGGATACGATGCCGTCATGGGTCGTCGGCTGGTACCGCTCACGCTGGACAACCTGCGGGACCTGCCCCTGCGTTGCCGGTCCTGCGTGTTCTGGGAGCTGGACCCGGTCAGTGGGGAGGCCGCCGTGAAGGCGGGGACCTCGGCACGGGAGAAGGAGGCGTGGATCTCCGCCGTCCTGCTGGAATGGGGTTCGTGCGGCCGGGTCGTCCACGTGGACGAGGTCCCGGTGGGTTTCGTGCTCTACGCCCCGCCGGCGTATGTGCCGAGGGCCACGGCCTTTCCGACGAGCCCGGTGTCACCGGACGCGGTCCAGCTGATCACGGCGTGGATCATGCCGGGGTACCAGGGACAGGGTCTCGGGCGGGTGATGGTCCAGACGGTGGCCAAGGATCTGCTGCGGCGGGGATTCCGGGCGATCGAGGCGTTCGGCGACGCGCGGTGGGAGGGCCCGGCCTGTCTGCTGCCGGCCGACCACCTGCTGGCCGTGGGCTTCAAGACCGTACGACCCCATCCCGTGCACCCGCGGCTGCGCCTGGAGCTGCGCTCGACCCTGTCGTGGAAAGAAGACGTGGAACTCGCGCTGGACCGCCTGCTCGGCGGGGCGCGCAAGGAGCCGGCGCTGCGTCCGCTGTGAGCGGCGGACGCGGAAAGGGGCCGCCCCGTCGCGGGGCGGCCCCTTTCCGGTGGGACCTCGGTGCGTGCGGCTGGACGGCCGTCAGGCGGTCCGGTCCCCGACGAAGTCCGAGAGGTCGCGCAGGATGGCGGCCTTCGGCTTGGCGCCGACGATGGTCTTGGCGACCTCGCCGCCCTGGTACACGTTCAGCGTCGGGATCGACATGACGCCGTACTTGGCAGCCGTGGCCGGGTTCTCGTCGATGTTGAGCTTGACGATCTCGATCTGGTCGCCGTACTCGGCGGCGATGGCTTCGAGCGACGGGGCGATCTGGCGGCACGGTCCGCACCAGGCGGCCCAGAAGTCCACCAGTACGGGCTTGTCGCTCTTGAGGACCTCGGTGTCGAAGTCGGCGTCGGTCACGTTCTTGAGAGTGCCGGCCACAGCGGCCTCCTTGTTCTTCCTGCGGGGTGGGGGGGGTGGGGACGGTTCGGGGAGGGTCAGACCGTCGCGTGGGCCTTCTCGGCGTCCGCGAGGGCGGCGAGGAAGCGCTCGGCGTCGAGAGCGGCGGAGCAGCCGGTGCCCGCGGCGGTGATGGCCTGACGGTAGGTGTGGTCCACCACGTCGCCGGCGCCGAATACGCCGGTGACGCTGGTCCGGGTGGAGGGGGCCTCGACCTTGAGGTAGCCCTCGTCGTCGAGCTCCAGCTGGTCCTTGAACAGCTCGGTGCGCGGGTCGTGGCCGACCGCGATGAAGAGGCCGGTCACGGGCAGCTCGGAGGTCTCACCCGTCTTGGTGTTGCGCAGGGTGAGGCCGGACAGCTTCTGGTCCCCGTGGATCTCGGCGACCTCGCTGTCCCACGCGAACTTGATCTTCGGGTCGGCGAAGGCGCGGTCCTGCATGGCCTTGGAGGCGCGCAGGGTGTCACGGCGGTGCACGATCGTGACGGACTTGGCGAACCGGGAGAGGAAGGTGGCTTCCTCGATCGCGGTGTCGCCGCCGCCGATGACGGCGATGTCGTGCTCCTTGAAGAAGAACCCGTCGCAGGTCGCGCACCAGGAGACGCCGCGGCCGGAGAGGGCGTCCTCGTTGGGCAGGCCGAGCTTGCGGTGCTGCGAGCCGGTGGTGACGATGACGGCCTTGGCGCGGTGCACGGTGCCGGCGGTGTCGGTGACGGTCTTGATCTCACCGGTGAGGTCCACGGACACGACGTCGTCCGGGACCAGCTCGGCGCCGAAGCGCTCGGCCTGGCCGCGCATGTTGTCCATCAGGTCCGGGCCCATGATGCCGTCCTGGAAGCCGGGGAAGTTCTCCACCTCGGTGGTGTTCATCAGGGCGCCACCGGCGGTGACGGCACCCTCGAACACCAGGGGCTTGAGCGAGGCACGTGCGGTGTACAGGGCGGCGGTGTAACCGGCCGGCCCGGAGCCGATGATGATCACGTTTCGGACGTCGCTCACGGGTTTCTTCCTCGTCTCTGCGGACTGCTTGCTGCCTACCGGGGGCCGGTGCGGACTCTCACCCCACCCAACGGATCCTACGGCGCGTGCATTCCCCTCCTGCCCCGGTGACGGACTTCAGTCCTTCAGGTCCGCGGGTAGGTCCTCGTCAGGAGGAGTCGCCCGGCGGCGGCCGGGTCGCCTGCCGCGCACCCCGCGTCCACGAGATAGGCGTCCACCCGGTGGGGGTCCCCCGGGTGCGGCAGCACGAGGAGATAGGCGTCGACGCCCTGGTAGGTGCCGCGTTCGGCGGCGAGCGGCGCTTCGGAACGTCCGGTCGCGCCCTGGACGCACGGCGGGACGGGAGGCGTCCGCCGGTCGCCCGGGGCGACTCCCTGGGAAGGAGGGGTGTCCTGCGTCCCGAGGGTGTTGTTCTGCTCCTGGGGGGCCTGCGGGTTCGGCGGCACGGCCTTGTCGCCCGGCCCGGAGGACGCCAGGAGCCGGCTGACCGTCTTCTGCAGGCTCCTCGCGGAGTACGTGTCCCCACCCGACGGTTCGGCGGCCGTGCTGGCGGTCTCGTTCCGGGTGCCGGCGTCGTGGGCGGGGGAGCCGCTGAGGTCGGTGAAGAGGAAGATTCCGAGCGCGCAGGCGGCGGCGCCGGCCAGGCCGGTGAGCACGGCGATCCGCCGGCGGGCACGGCGGCGCCCGGGTCCGTTGGGGCCGACCGGGTGACCGGGCGGCCGGCGGGTGGGGGACGCCGTCGGCGAGGCGGGCGATGTTTCACGTGAAACATCGCTGCCCGTCGTACTGGGGCGCTGATCGGGGGCGGACCCGGCCGGGGGACGGCTCGCGTCGAGGAGCGCCTCGGCCGCGAGGGCCGCGTCGATCCGTCCGGCGATGTCGGCGGGCATCCGGGCGGGCCCGGGGAGGGTGCCGAGCAGGGCGCGGATCTCGTCGAGGGAGGCGCGGACGTCGGCGCAGAGCGCGCATTCGGCGAGATGGCGGCGGATCTCGGCGGTGCGGGACGGGGAGAGGAGTCCTTCCGTCAGGTCGGAGATCTCCGCGACGTCCGGGTGCCGGATCGTCCCGGTCGTGCCGGGCATGCCAGTCGCTGGGGTCACGGTCGTCCACCTCCGCCCTTCACAGCGTCTGGGTCTGGGTGCCTGGAGTCTGCCGCTGGTGTGACGGGCGGACCCGGCGTCCGGTTCCTTCCCCGCTCCGAGGTGCTGTTATCCGCGGCGGGGGTGCGCAGATGAGTGAGCAGCGGGACGAGTTTCGCCCGGCCGCGGGCGCAGCGGCTCTTGACGGTCCCGCTGGGGACATCGAGGAGGCGGGCTGCTTCGGCGACGGGGTAGCCCTGCATGTCGACGAGGACGAGGGCGGCGCGCTGCTCGGCCGGGAGGGTGCCGAGAGCGGCCAGGAGCTGGCGGTGGAGCTCTTGGCGCTCCGCGGGTGCCTCAGCCGACTCGTGCGGCTCCAGGAGCCGCTCCAGGCGGTCCGTGTCGTCGAGGGGCGAGGTCCGTCGCGAAGCGGCCTTGCGGGCACGGTCGAGGCAGGCGTTGACCGTGATGCGGTGGAGCCAGGTGGTGACCGCGGAGTCGCCGCGGAAGGTGTGGGCCGCCCGGTACGCGGATACCAGGGCGTCCTGTACGGCGTCCGAGGCCTCCTCGCGGTCGCCGAGCGTACGCAGGGCCACGGCCCACAGCCGGTCGCGGTGGCGCCGCACGAGTTCACCGAATGCGTCGGGGTCGCCGCCCACGTGCCGGGCGAGCAGGTCCGCGTCTGTCCAGGGCTCCGTACGGGGGGATCCCCGGTCGTCGCCGGCCGTCGCGTCGCGCATCACACCTCGCCTCCCGGAGGGAGATTACGGCTTGGTCGGGGGAAACACGAGGGTCCGCCGTGCCGGTGGCACGGCGGACCTCGCGGCGCCCGGGCGGCCTAGGAGCCCGGGCCGAGGACCTTGATGTCGGTGATTCCGCCCCGGTAACTCTCAGCGCTCTCGGACGGCAGGCTGGTGATGTGGATCAGTACGTACCGCGTGCGGACCGGGACGTCCAGGGCGGTCGTGTGGGTCTTGGGCACGACCTTCGACTCGGCGAGCGGCTGGGCGAACTGGGAGAGGGACGAGGGCGAGGTGACGTCGGCCGAAGCGGCACGGATCTGGAGTTCCTGACCGGCGGCGTAGAGGTTCAGCTCGACGCCCGTCACCTCCACGACCTGGCCGAGGTCGACGATGATGCCGCTGCCGGCCCTGCGGTTGGGCAGGTTGCCGAAGTTCGGGAAGTTGTCGTACCGGGGCGTGACCCAGCTCGTGTCCGGGTTCCCGTCCACGGCGTGGGGTGCGCCCTTGGGCTCCAGCGGGTCGCCGTTGGGTGCGAAGACCGAGGCTCCGGTGATGCCGAGCTGCTTGCTCGGCCCCCGCTGCTTCGGCGTGTCGCCCGTGTTCGAGGACGGTGACGGGTTCGGCCCGTTGTTGCCGCCGTTGCTGTGGTCCAGCAGGGTGTCGGCCAGCTGCCAGCTGCCCAGCCCGAGAGCGGCGATGAGCAGGGCGGCGACGCCCCACTTCAGGGCGCGCCCGGTACGGCTCTGCAGCGGGGAGGGCGGTGGGACGACGGTGACGACCTGCGGGGAGGTGATCCCGCCGGGGGGCGTCGGACGGCCGTAACTGCCCTGCTGGTAGGTCGTGTGCTGGTACTCGGGCGGGGCGGTGAACGCGGGCTCCGGCGGCTTGATGCGGGGCATGGCGGCGACCGCCTTGGCCAGCTCCTCCGGGGTGGTGCAGGCGGGCTCCTGACGGGAGGCGGTGGCCCCGTCGTTGGCGAGGGCGCGCATGGCGAGCTCGCCCAGACCGCGGTGGACACCGGCGCGGACCTGGTCGGGGGCGATGAGGCCGACCCCCTTGGGCAGACCGGTCAGACCGTAGGCGTCGGTCTCGTAGGGCCAGCGCCGGGTGAGAGCGGCGTAGAGGAGCGCGCCGATCGCCTCGGTGTCCGCCTGCTGCGGGGTCTCGCTGGTGATGCCGCGCAGCGCCGCGTTCACCGCGAGTCCGCGGATGCGGTACTGGCCCGTGGACGTGCGCAGTATCGCGCTGGGCGTCAGGCGCAGGTGCGCGAGTCCCTCGCGGTGCGCGGCCGCCATGGCCTGGGAGACCTGGCTGACGAGCTGGTAGGCCTCGTGGGCCTCCAGGGGGCCGGCGGCGAGATGCGCGGTGAGTTCGGTGGCGTCGGGCAGCCATTCGTGGACGACGTAGACGAGGTCGTTCTCCTCGACGGCGTCGAGCACCTGGACGAAGCGCGGGTCGCCGAGGAGGGCGGAGGAGCGGGCCGCGGCCAGGACGGAGCGGGCGCGCGGGTGGTCGGCGGGCAGCAGGTGGACACCCACCGCGCGGCGCAGCTTCTCGTCCATCGCGCGCCAGCTGCTGAACCCGTCCACACGGGTGACGCACTCTTCGAGCCGGTAGCGTCTGGCGAGCTTGTGGCCGCTGTGCAGTTCGGGTGCGGCCGCGGGGGGCGCGGCCTTGCGTTCGCCGTCCTTTTCGGTCATGGGTCCGTCCGCGGCTCGTGCGTTCTGGGTGTCCACCCCGTCGGCCGTGGCCTTGGCCGCTCCTGCGGCCAGCGGCTCGTCGCCGCTGTTGTCGGCCACGTCGACGGCAGCCGTACTACGTTCCGCCACCGTCGTTCCCGCCTCCCCATCCGTTACGCGCTGTCGGCCAGTCTGCGAAGCCAAGCCAATTGTGCCCACAGTCCGACGCTCTTCACGACACACGACGGGGTACTGACCGGTCGGCCTGTACGCCGATCAGCGGCCCAGTCGTCCCCGGACCATACCGACCATCGCGTTGAGTTCCTCGATCCGCATCCGCTTGGCGGCGATGAGGAACACGGCGGCCAGCGCGATCCCGCCGGCCACCAGGGCGGTGGCGGAACCCAGGACTCCACTGCCGAGCCACCGGGTTGTCCCGTACGCGGCGGCGCCGGCCACGGCGGCGGCCGGAACACAGGCGCCGGTGAGGCGGGCGTACGTGCGCATCACGTGGCCGCCGTCCAGGTCGCCGCCGAGGCGGGTGCGCAGGCGGCGCCAGGCGACGCCCACGCCCACCGCGTAGCCGAGGCCGTAGGCGGCCGCCATGCCGACCACCGCCCACCGGGCGGGGAGCAGGAAGAAGGAGGCCGCGGAGCCCGCGGCGTTGACGGCCGCGACGATGACGGTGTTGTAGAACGGCGTCCGGGTGTCCTCGTAGGCGTAGAAGCCGCGCAGGACGACGTACTGGACGGAGTACGGGATGAGGCCGAGGCCGAAGGCCATCAGCACATAGCCGATGTTCTGGGCGCCGGCGCCCGAACCGGCGTACAGCAGGGTGGCCATGGGGACGCCGAGGGCGAGGAACGCGAAGGCGCAGGGCACGATCGCGACCGCCGAGGTACGCAGTCCGTAGGAGATGTCGTCGCGGACGGCGGCGGCGTCGCCGTCGTGGGCGGAGCGCGAGATGCGGGGCAGGACGGCCGTCATGACGGAGACGGTGATGATGGCCTGCGGCATCTGCCAGAGCAGCAGTGCGTAGTTGTAGGCGGTGATACCGGTTCCGGGATGCCCCTGCTTCTCGGCGACCGAGCCGGCCCAGGTGGCGAGCTGGGTCACGACGACGAGGCCGATCTGGTTGGCGAGGACGAAGAAGAACGTCCACTTGGCCAGTCGGGCGGCCTTGCCGAGCCCGTGGCCCTTCCAGTCGAAGCGAAGGCGGGGGCTGAATCCGGCGTCGCGCAGGTAGGGCAGCATCGCGAGGGCCTGCACGGTGAGGCCCAGCAGGGTGCCCAGGCCGAGCAGGCGCACGCCGTCGGCGGTGACGGTGGCCGCGTTGACCCCGGAGGTGGTGAACCCGCCGAAGGCCCAGATGAAGGCGCCGAAGGTGGCGATGACGACGATGTTGTTGAGGACGGGGGTCCACATCATCGCGCCGAAGCGGCCGCGGGCGTTGAGGATCTGACCGAGCACCACGTGGACGCCCATGAAGAACATGGTGGGCAGGCAGTAGCGCGCGAAGGCGACCGCCACGTCCATCTGCTGGGGGTCCGAGGCGATCTTCGGCGACATCATCGTGATGAACACGGGTGCGGCGAGGACGCAGACGGTGGTGATGGCGGCCAGCAGCACCACGACGAGCGTCAGCAGCCGGTTGGCGTAGGCCTGGCCCCCGTCGCTGTCGTTCTTCATGGCCCGGACCAGCTGCGGGATGAAGACGGCGTTCAGGGCGCCGCCGCCGACCAGCACGTAGATCATCGTGGGCAGGGTGTTGGCGATCTGGTACGTGTCGTTGAACGTTCCGACGCCGATGGCGCCGGCGATGACCAGGGTCCGCAGGAAGCCGGTGATACGGGAGACGATCGTGCCGGCGGCCATCAGCGCGCTCGACCTCAGCAGCCCCGCGGCCCGGCCGGCGGGCTTGCTCGGGGCCGGCGCGGCGACGGGAGCCTCCTCGGCGGGGGTGCGGGGCGCCGCCTCCTGGTCCCGGTAGAGGTGGGCGAACGCGTCGGGCTCGGGCTGCTCGTCCGCGGCCCGGGTGACGAGCGAGTCCACGCCCACGAACTGCGTGGTGGTGGCGTGGTCGCCGTACGGCAGGTGCCGCGAGGGCCCGTCCGGCTCGGGCGGCGGGGTCTGCGCCCAGACCCGCGGGTCCGGGGCGTACGAGGGCGCGGCCGGGGCCGCGTACAGGGGGCCCGCCTCCTGGTAGGTACCGGGCGGCGGCGGGGGGTGGGAGGCGCGGTCGTAGAGGACCTCCGCGACGGGGTCCTGGGCGGACAGGTCCTGCGACCGGTACGGGTCGTATTCGTAGGCGTCCTGGACATACGGGTCGTGGTCCGGCGCGGGCGCCTGCCCGGGCACCGGAGTGCCCGCGGCAGTGCCCTGGGCGGGTGCGGGCCCACCGGTGCTCTGCGCACGGTCACCGTCGTACGGCGCGTTCATCGAAACCCCACCTCATCGTCCCCAGGCCGACCGGCCACGGCGTCGCTCAACGGTCCACTGTCTCACCCGTGCCGGACGGGTCCGTGCTTTGCGGTCCGGTGTCCGGGGACTCGTCACTCTGCTGCGTGCTCTCCTCGGCGGCCGCACGCGCCGCGACGCGCTTGCGGCTCGCGTACATCTTGATGCCCGCCAGGACGAGCAGGAGCACACCGCCGGCGATGACCAGCATGACGGTGGGGGTGATCTCGGTGGCCTCGACGGTGAACTTGCGTTCCTTGCCGTAGGGGACGCCGTCCGTGGTGAAGAGCTGGGCGGTCACCAGCACCGGCCCGCTCGCGGTGGCGTTGGCGGTGAACTTCACGGTCTGGCTGTGCCCACCCTGGACCGTGACCTCCTGCTCCGCCTGGCCGCTCCTGCCGAACATCAGGCGGGTGGGATTGGCGGACTTCACCCGCAGCACGAGACCGTGGACGTCCTGGACCAGGCTGTTCTGGACGCTGACGGGAATCGTCGCGCTGTGCCCGGAGAGGGTGGCGTCCGACTTGGGGACGACCTTGACCTTCTCGGTCAGGCTGATCAGGTAGTCCTGCACCTGGTTCCGGTAGCGCCGGGCCTCCTCGGGACGGCCGCGCCAGGAGGTGGACATCTCACGGTTGGTGGTGTTGCCGAAGGGGATCTCGACCCGGTCGGGGGCGGCGAGGATCACCTTGAAGTGATCGAGGGTGTTCTGGGTGGTGCGGATCTGCTCGAAGGCGGCCACCGGCAGCTCCTGCTTGCGCAGGGCCTCGGGGTACTGGCCGGCGCCCGGTACCTGGGTGGCCGCACCGGGGTCGGGCTTGGCGGCGGCCGCGACATCGAGATCCGCCGGCTGGGTCCAGCGGGCGGCCTGGAGGCCGCGTACGGCCGTCGCCATCGTCTGGACCTGGCTGGCGCTGGGCATCCGCTGCGGGGCGACGACGAAGCTGCGCTGCTCGTCGGTCTTCTGCAGGTTGAGGGCGAGGCTGTGCGCGAGGAACTGCTGCACGGCCAAGGTGGAGTTCGCGGCGTTCAGCATGTCGCCCTCGAAAGCCGTCGAGAGCTCGGCGTCCGCCACGACCGCCGTGGTGCCCGATCCGATGGGCCGGGCGGCCGAGGGGGTGTAACCGAGGGCCCCGGTCTCCGAGAGGCTGTCGCTGCGGGTGAGGACGTTGTGGGCGCCGGCCGAGGTGGCGACGTTGACGATCGCCGGGTCGATCGCGCCGTCCACAGGCCAGGAGAAGTCGGTGGAGGCGGGGACGTGCAGGACCGTCTCCACGGCCTGCTTCGCCTTGTCGGTGGCGGGCCGCAGCTGGCCCAGGGTGCCCGAGACGTCCTTGCCCTGGTGAGCGAGGGAGGCGAGATCGGGGTCGGCGAAGGGCAGGGCGACGACCTTCTTGCCCTGCACGGCGGCTTCCAGGGAGCTCAGCCACTGCTCGGCGACAGCCTTGTTCTTGCCCTGGACCGCCTTGCCGTCCGGCAGGCGCACCCGGTAGCCCTTGGTCATCGCGTCGACCGTGTAGAGCAGGTCGGGGTCGATGACCCAGGTGATCGGCAGTTCCTTGCCGAGCGAGACCATCTGCCCGAGGCGGCCCTGCGGCATGAGCTCCTGGGCGAGCGCGTCGTCGAGGAAGACGGGGGTCTGGACCTCGTCCGAGCCCGTCTCGGCCGTGAGGTGCGTGGTGGAGATCAGCGGCCACAGGTAGGTGAGGTTCGAGCGCTTGGCGGCGGCCTCGGGCTGCCACGGCAGGAACGTCCGCCTGATCCCGAGCACCTGCTCCGAAGGACGGCTGTCGGTCTCACCGGACAGCGAGATCCCGAGCTGGTAGACGCCGTCCTTGTCGAGCTTCAGTTTGTCCACCGGGACCCGCAGGGTGAACTCCCGGCCGATCTTCGAGGGAAGCGCGGGGATCTGCACGGCGTAGGCCGGGTCGACCTCGCCCGCGTCGATGCCGGCCCGGAAGGAGCCGCGCTCCGCCACCTCGTCGATGGAGGACCGGTCCGCCAGCGGAGGGCCCACCCGCAGGCCCACATGGGCGTCCGTGATCGTCTCCGAGCCGTTGTTGACCACGGAGCCGGAGATCGTCAGGGTGTCGCCCTTGACCGGAGCGGCCGGTGTCACGCTCAGCAGCTGGACGTCGACGGCCGAGGACGGAGCCGCCTGGGCCGCTGGGGCGGGAGCGTAGATCAGGGCGGCGAGCACCGGCGTCCCGGCGAGCAGGATCACCGCGCGCCGCAGCCACCGGCGCCGGACAGGGGCGGGCGACGCCCCGTGGATGTCTGCCGCCTCGGCCACGCGCTAGCCCGTCCCTCGAAGTGTCAGTGGTAGTCGTATGTGCGTCCTGGCATGGTAACGAGGCCCGCTGTGCGCGAGTGCCGCCCCTTGCTCCACATGATCGGCGAGCGTGCGTGCGGCGGTGCACCGGGGTCACCGTAAAACGAGGCGGCCCGCGCCGGGCCGGGCACGTACCCTTTTCTGTTGTGCCGAACGCCAACGAAGACAACCCCAGTGCCCTGAGTCAGGTGCAGCGCCGCGCGGTGAGTGAACTGCTGCGGATCGCCCCTGTCGCCGACGAGCTCGGTCGCCGATTCCAGCAGGCGGGCTTCCGCCTCGCCCTGGTCGGCGGGTCCGTCCGCGATGCGCTGCTCGGGCGTCTCGGCAACGATCTCGACTTCACCACCGACGCGCGCCCCGAGGACGTTCTGAAGATCGTCCGGCCCTGGGCCGACTCGGTGTGGGACGTGGGCATCGCCTTCGGCACCGTCGGGGCGCAGAAGACCGCCCGCGTCGGGGACGCCGTACGGGACTTCCAGATCGAGGTCACGACGTACCGCTCGGAGTCGTACGACCGCACCTCGCGCAAGCCGGAGGTTGCCTACGGCGACTCGATCGAGGAGGACCTCGTACGGCGCGACTTCACCGTGAACGCCATGGCGCTGGCCCTGCCGGAGCAGCGGTTCATCGACCCGCACGGCGGCCTGGAGGACCTGGCGGCGGGTGTGCTGCGTACGCCCGGTACTCCGGAGGACTCCTTCTCCGACGACCCGCTGCGCATGCTTCGGGCCGCGCGCTTCGCCGCCCAGCTGGGCTTCGAGGTCGCTCCGGAGGTCGTGGCGGCGATGAAGGCCATGTCCGACCGGATCGAGATCGTCTCGGCGGAGCGGGTGCAGGGCGAGCTGAACAAGCTGATCCTCTCGGCCGGCCCGCGCACCGGCCTGGGCCTGCTCGTGGACACGGGCCTGGCCGACCGGGTCCTGCCCGAGCTGCCGGCGCTGCGGCTGGAGAGTGACGAGCACCACCGGCACAAGGACGTCTACGACCACTCGCTGATCGTGCTGGAGCAGGCGATCGCGCTGGAGGAGGACGGCCCGGACCTGGTGCTGCGGCTCGCGGCTCTGCTGCACGACATCGGCAAGCCGCGTACCCGCCGGTTCGAGAGCGACGGGCGGGTCTCCTTCCACCACCACGAGGTGGTGGGCGCCAAGATGACCAAGAAGCGCCTGACCGCGCTGAAGTACTCCAACGACATGATCAAGGACGTGTCCCGGCTGGTGGAGCTGCACCTGCGCTTCCACGGGTACGGCGACGGCGAGTGGACCGACTCCGCGGTGCGGCGCTATGTGCGTGACGCCGGTCCCCTGCTGGACCGCCTGCACAAACTGACCAGGTCGGACTGCACGACGCGCAACAAGCGCAAGGCCAACGCCCTCTCCCGGACCTACGACGGGCTGGAGGAGCGCATCGCGCAGCTCCAGGAGCAGGAGGAGCTGGATGCGATCCGGCCCGATCTGGACGGCAACGAGATCATGGCCGTGCTGGACGTCGGCCCGGGGCCGGCCATCGGCAAGGCCTACGCGTTCCTCCTGGAGCTGCGGCTGGAGAACGGGCCGATGCAGCGCGACGCGGCCGTCGCCGCGCTCAAGGAGTGGTGGGCCGCGCAGGCCTAGACCCGGGTCCGGTCTATTTTACACGTGAAACATCGACCGGGGACGGCGGTCCGGGGCGATGTTTCACGTGAAACGTCGCCCCTGCCGGTGCAGCATCAGCGCGGTGGCGGCGTACAGGGCGGCCACGGACAGGATGAGCACCACGGAACGCCCATCGGTCGGCAGCACGAGCGAGGCCACGGCCGCGGCGCCCACGAAGGCGACGTTGAACAGCACGTCGTAGAGGGAGAAGACCCGGCCCCGGTAGTCGTCGTCGACCTCGGACTGCACGACGGTGTCGGTGGAGATCTTCGCGCCCTGAGTGGCCAGTCCCAGGACGAAGGCAGCGGCCAGCATGGGGCCGGGGGCGAAGAAGAGGCCGAGGGTCGGTACCAGGACCGCGGCGCCCGCGGCGCAGGCGGTGATCCACCCCAGCGCGCCGAGCCGGGCCACGAGCCACGGGGTGACGAGCGCGGCCGTGAAGAACCCGGCCCCGGAGACGCCGATCGCGAGACCCAGCAGCGCCAGTCCGTCGGACTCGTTGTCCGACCAGGAGTAGCGGCAGAGCATGAGCAGCATGACGGTCAGCGCGCCGTAGCAGAACCGCATCAGGGTCATCGCGGTGAGCGCCCGCGCGGCCTCCCGCCGGGCAGCCAGGTGGCGCAGGCCGGCGGCCATCCCGCGGACGGTGAGGGCCACCCCCTCGATGACCGAGGGATCCCGCCGCCCGGCCGGGTGGTCCGGGCCGAGGAGCCCGGCGGCGAGTCGCAGGGAGACCAGGGCCGCGCACAGGTAGAGGCCGGCTCCGAGCAGTACGGCGAGGGCGTCGGAATCGGACGCGAGCAGCCGTACGACGAAGGCCAGTCCCCCGCCCGCGGTCGCCGCGAGGGTTCCGGCGGTGGGGGAGAGAGCGTTCGCGGTGACCAGCTGGTCGGCTCCGACCACGTGGGGGAGGGAGGCGGAGAGACCGGCCAGGACGAAGCGGTTGACGGCGGTCACGGACAGCGCCGAGGCGTAGAAGAGCCAGTCGGGGACCTGCGCGACGATGAGCATGCCCGTGACGCAGGCGAGGAAGGCCCGCAGCAGGTTGCCGTAGAGGAAGACCTGGCGGCGCCGCCAGCGGTCCAACAGGACGCCGGCGAAGGGGCCGATCGCGGAGTAGGGCAGCAGCAGGACCGCCATCGCCGAGGCGATGGCCGCGGGCGAGGTCTGCTTCTCGGGGGAGAACACCACGTAGGTGGCCAGCGCGACCTGGTAGACGCCGTCCGCGGCCTGGGAGAACAGCCGTACGGCGAGCAGATTCCGGAAGTCCCTGAGGCGCAGAAGTACGCGCAGGTCACGTACGACAGGCATGAGGGAAAGGGTCACACACGCGGAGGGTCCCCGGGCATATTGCCCGGGGACCCTCCGCGGAAGACCAGCCGAAGTCCAGGTGTCCGGAAGGACGCTTGGAGCGCGTGACTAGCGCTCGACCTCGCCCTTGATGAACTTCTCGACGTTCGCGTAGGCCTCGTCGTCGAAGTACTGCACCGGCGGGGACTTCATGAAGTAGCTGGAGGCCGACAGGATCGGACCGCCGACACCCCGGTCCTTGGCGATCTTCGCCGCGCGCAGCGCGTCGATGATGACACCGGCGGAGTTCGGGGAGTCCCACACCTCAAGCTTGTACTCAAGGTTCAGCGGGACGTCGCCGAAGGCGCGGCCCTCAAGGCGGACGTAGGCCCACTTGCGGTCGTCGAGCCACGCCACGTAGTCGGACGGGCCGATGTGGACGTTCTTCTCGCCGAGGTCGCGGTCGGGGATCTGCGAGGTGACGGCCTGCGTCTTGGAGATCTTCTTCGACTCCAGGCGGTCGCGCTCCAGCATGTTCTTGAAGTCCATGTTGCCGCCGACGTTGAGCTGCATGGTGCGCTCAAGACGGACACCGCGGTCCTCGAACAGCTTCGCCATCACGCGGTGCGTGATGGTGGCGCCGACCTGCGACTTGATGTCGTCGCCGACGATCGGGACACCGGCCTCGGTGAACTTGTCGGCCCACTCCTTGGTGCCGGCGATGAAGACCGGAAGGGCATTGACGAAGGCGACCTTGGCGTCGATGGCGCACTGGGCGTAGAACTTCGCCGCGTCCTCGGAGCCGACGGGCAGGTAGCAGATCAGGACGTCGACCTGACGGTCCTTGAGGATCTGCACCACGTCGACCGGAGCCTCGGCGGACTCCTCGATGGTCAGGCGGTAGTACTTGCCCAGGCCGTCCAGGGTGTGGCCGCGCTGGACGGTCACACCGGCGTTCGGGACGTCGCAGATCTTGATGGTGTTGTTCTCGCTGGCGCCGATGGCGTCCGAGAGGTCGAGGCCGACCTTCTTCGCGTCGACGTCGAACGCGGCGACGAACTCGATGTCACGCACGTGGTAGTCGCCGAACTGGACGTGCATCAGACCGGGGACCTTGGCCGCCGGGTCGGCGTCCTTGTAGTACTCGACGCCCTGCACCAGCGAGGCGGCGCAGTTGCCTACGCCGACGATGGCTACGCGAACCGAACCCATTCCGGTTGCTCCCTGTTTGTTCTCGGACGAGGCCTGCGAGATGCAGGCCTCACTTTGCACTTTCGTCGGACGGACCGGGTTGTCGTCTCTGATCCCGTCCCGCCCGCTCGCTCTCGATGAGCTCGTTCAACCAGCGAACTTCGCGCTCCACGGATTCCATACCGTGTCGCTGCAGCTCAAGCGTGTAGTCGTCGAGACGCTCCCGCGTCCGGGCCAGTGAGGCGCGCATCTTCTCCAGGCGCTCCTCCAGCCGGCTGCGGCGGCCCTCCAGGACCCGCATCCGCACTTCTCGTTCGGTCTGACCGAAGAAGGCGAAGCGGGCGGCGAAGGACTCGTCCTCCCAGGTGTCGGGGCCGGTGTGGGAAAGGAGCTCCTCGAAGTGATCCTTCCCCGCCGCCGTCAACCGGTAGACGATCTTCGCGCGGCGCCCTGCGAGTGAAGCCGCCAGAGCGTCTTCCGGAGCGCTGCCCGGCTCTTCGATCAACCAGCCGTTGGCCACCAACGTCTTGAGGCAGGGGTAGAGCGTGCCGTAGCTGAACGCCCTGAACACCCCCAGCGAGGTGTTGAGCCGTTTGCGCAGCTCGTAGCCATGCATGGGGGATTCACGGAGCAGGCCGAGGACGGCGAATTCGAGGATGCCTGAGCGCCTGCTCATCCGCCTGTCCCTCCTCCGACTCTGAGTCGTTATACCGAGCTGATGTATCGGCTCGATACATCCAGACGATAGAACGGGCCGCGTCCAGCGACAAGTGGAGACGTGGTGACCGGCGTCACATCACCAATTCGTACGAGGCAAGTTGCCTGATTTGGGGTGAACTTCGGCACTGTTGGGGTTTTGAGCGTGCGTAGTCTGTGCGCCAGTACACCGGGGGAACCGGAATTCACCTGCCGCTTCCAGGCCACTCGCCTGCCCGAGGAGTAGTCGTTCGATGAGCGAGCACCGCCGCAAACCGCCGCAGCCCCAGGGTGGCGGACGTGCCTCGGCCCGCCGGGCCGACCAGCAGCGCCCCGGCCGGGGCGCCGACGCCCGGCGTGACGTGCCCACGGCGTCACCCAGCGGCCCGTACGCCCCGCAGCCGGCCCCGGGGGGCCGTGCCGGGGCCCGCAGAGCCCAGAGAGGGCCGGCGGCCCGGGGCAGAGGCGCAGGCACGCCCGGCCGCCGCCCGGACAGTCGCCTCATCAACTACCCGCGGTCCGACCGGGACGGCTGGAAGCGCTTCGTACCGTCCTGGAAGCTGGTCGGCGGTACGGTACTGGGCTTCTTCTCGGTGATCATCGCGGGGGCCGGCATCGGTATCGCCATGGTGAACACGCCGAACCCGAACCTGGCGGCGGAGGCGCAGAACAACGTCTTCTACTGGGCCAACGACGAGCAGATGGTCGCGACCGGCGGCTCGATGAACCGCCAGATCGTGCCCATCGAGAAGATCCCCCGTTCGATGAGGGACGCGGTGATCGCCGCGGAGAACGAGTCCTTCGAGACGGACAAGGGCGTCGACCCGATGGGCATCGGCCGGGCCGTGTGGAACATGGCCACGGGCGGTTCCACCCAGGGCGGCTCGACCATCACGCAGCAGTACGTGAAGAACACCTACCTGGACTCCGACCAGACGCTCAAGCGCAAGGTCACGGAGCTCTTCATCGCGCTGCGGCTGGGTGTCTCCGAGGAGAAGGACAAGGTCCTCGCCGGGTACCTCAACACGGCCTACTACGGGCGGGACGCCTACGGAATCCAGGCGGCCGCCCGCGCCTACTTCGGCAAGGACTGCGAGAACCTGACCCCCTCCGAGAGCGCCTTCCTGACCTCCGTGCTCAAGGGCCCCAACCTGTACAACCCGGACGGCGGCATCGGCGCGTCGGCCACGCCCGAAGCCAACGAGGCGCGGGCCAAGAAGCGCTGGGCGTGGGTGCTGGACCGGCAGGTCGAGGTCGGCCGGATGGAGAAGTCCGAGCGGGAGAAGTACAAGGAAGCCGACTTCCCGCCGCGCGTCGAATCCGAGCAGGCCCGCGCGATGTCGGGCCAGATCGGCTACCTGGTCGAGACGGCCAAGCAGTACGTGATGAAGACGAAGGGCATCACCGCCGAGGAGATGGCCCTGGGCGGCTACCAGATCAAGACCACCTTCGAGAAGCCGAGGGTGGAAGCCCTGGTCAAGGCGGTCGAGGACACCCGCAACGACTTCCTCGACGAGAAGAAGCGCCCCACCCTGGACACCTTCGTGCAGTTCGGCGCCGCCTCCGTCGACGTGAAGAGCGGCGCGATCGTGGCCCTGTACGGCGGGCCCGGCTGGGACAAGAAGCACTTCACCAACAACGCCAACACCATGGGTGTCCCGGTCGGCTCGACCTGGAAGCCGTACGTGCTGGCGGCGGCGATGCAGTACGGCACGCAGAACTCCAAGGGCGAGGGCCTCTCGGTCGAGAGCAAGTACCAGGCCGACGACCTCACCGTGATCACCAACCGCCAGGGCAAGCCGCTGTACGACGCGTCCGGCAAGCCGTTCAAGCAGAAGAACGAGAGCCCCGAGGCCTTCGGCTACGTCGACCTGAACAAGGCGATGGAGAAGTCCATCAACGTGCCCTTCGCCCAGCTCGTCTTCGACGTCGGCCACAGCAAGGTCCGCGAGGTGGCGAAGGCGACCGGCATCCTTGAGGAGTCGATGAACCCCAACGACGACGCCTCCTTCGCCCTGGGCACCTCCACCCCGAGCGCCATCCGGATGGCCGACTCGTACGCCACCTTCGCCGCCTCCGGCACGCACCACGAGCCGTACTCGGTGATCAGCGTGAAGAAGAACGGCAAGGACGTCGCCGGTTTCGAGAAGCCCAAGGAACAGCGGGCCATGGACAACTCCATCGCGGACAACGTCACGAAGGTCCTGGAGAACGTCGTCCAGAACGGCACCGGCAAGAAGGCCAAGGCGCTGGGCCGCCCCGCCGCGGGCAAGACCGGCACCACCGACAAGAACAAGTCCGCGTGGTTCGTCGGCTACACCCCGGAGCTGTCCACCTCCGTCACCCTCTTCCGCACCGACCCCAACTCGGCGGAGAAGGAACTGCTCTCCATGAACGGGGTCGGCGGCACCGACTCCATCCACGGTGGCGACATCCCCGCCGTGATCTGGACCGAGTACATGCGCGAAGCGCTCAAGGGCGTCCCGGCCAAGCCGTTCCCCGAGCCCGAGGAGATCGGCGTCACCGCCGACGCCTCCGGCGCCCCCTCCCCCACCCCGACTCCCTCGGCCCCGCCGTCGCCCACCCCGACGCCGACACCGTCGAGCCCCTCACCGTCGCCCACCCCGTCCCCGTCCCGGGGCGGCAAGCCCACCTGCAAGCCGTGGGAGCTGTACTGCGACCCGGAGACCGCCGGCGGGAACACCAACACCGGCACCACGAACGGCGGGGCCGTCGGGGGGAACGACGGCGGACCCTCCGGCAGCCCGTCCCCGACCAGTACGGGCCGGCCCGGCCGACCCACCGGGTGGCCCACCGGAATGGGTGGCTGACCCGCCCGTCACGCGTACCGAGGAAGGCCGTCGCACCCGATGCGGCGGCCTTCCCCCGCGCCCGGCCCCGTACGGCAGGATGAGCCCATGACGAAGGTGCACGAGGACCGCCCCGTACTGCCCACCCAGCAGGACGAGGTCGCCGCAGCGGGCAGTGAGTTCATCGGCGGACCGATGGGCCGCCACGCCCGGCTGGGGCTCCACTGGCTGGGGCCGGTCCGGGTCGTGGCCCTCCTCGCCATCGGCATGTTCGCGCTCGGCATGGTGCAGAAGCTGCCCTGCTACGAATGGGCGTGGTTCCGGGGAGCCGCCTCGCAGTACACCCACGCCTGCTACTCGGACATCCCGCACCTGTTCGCGGTACGGGGCTTCGCGGACAACCTGACGCCCTACTTCGACCGGCTACCCGGCGACATGCAGTACCTGGAGTACCCGGTGCTCACCGGTCTCTTCATGGAGATCGCCTCCTGGCTGACCCCGGGCAGCGGCACCATGCAGCACCGCGAGCAGATGTACTGGATGGTCAACGCCGGCATGCTGATGGCCTGCGCGGCGGTCATCGCCGTCTGTGTCGCCCGTACCCACCGCCGCCGGCCCTGGGACGCGCTGCTCTTCGCCCTCGCCCCCGCATTCGCCCTCACCGCGACGATCAACTGGGACCTCCTGGCCATCGCCCTGACCGCCGCCGGGATGCTGATGTGGTCCCGCGGCCGGACGGTGCTCTTCGGCGTCCTCATCGGCCTGGCGACGGCCGCCAAGCTGTACCCGGTCCTGCTGCTCGGGCCGCTGTTCGTGCTGTGCTGGCGGGCCGGGAAGTGGCGCGCGTTCGGCGCGGCGACGCTCGCCGCGGCGGCCGCATGGCTCCTGGCGAACCTGCCCGTCATGCTCTTCGCCTGGGAGGGCTGGACGAAGTTCTACACCTTCAGCCAGGAGCGCCCCATCGACTTCGGGTCCGTGTGGCTGCTGATCTCCCAGCGCTCGGGCCATCCCCTCGACGACGCCAACACGTACGCCACCGGGCTGATGCTCCTGCTGTGCGGAGCCGTCGGCCTGCTCGCGCTGACCGCCCCGAGGCGCCCCCGCTTCGCGCAGCTCGCCTTCCTGGTCGTCGCCGTCTTCATCCTGACGAACAAGGTCTACTCGCCGCAGTACGTGCTGTGGCTGATCCCGCTCGCCGCGCTGGCCCGGCCGCGCTGGCGGGACTTCCTGATCTGGCAGGCGGGCGAGGTCGCCTACTTCCTCGGGATCTGGTTCTACCTGGCCTACACGTCCAGCGGGGACAAGCACCAGGGGCTCCCCGTGGAGGGCTACCAGCTGGCCATCGCCGCCCACCTGCTCTGCACGCTCTACCTGTGCGCGGTGATCGTCCGCGACATCCTGATGCCCGAGCGCGACGTCGTGCGCCGGGACGGCTCGGACGACCCGTCCGGCGGAGTCCTGGACGGCGCTGAGGATGTGTTCGTGCTGTCGGACGCGGCGAAGGCGCCGCGGTACGCGGCGCCTTCGGAGGGGCAGCGGGTCGACTGGGGCACGGCCCCCCGGGACTGACCCGGGGGACCGGCCGCGATCAGGCCGTGATCAGGCGTCGAGCACCCGGTCGAACTGGGTGGTGGTGTGCCGCAGGTGCGCCACCAGTTCGTCGCCGACCTTGGGCTCGGTCGCGTCCGAGGGCACGAACAGGATGGACACCTGCATGTGCGGGGGCTCCGCGAACCAGCGCTGCTTGCCCGCCCACACGAACGGCGACAGGTTCCGGTTGACCGTGGCCAGGCCGGCCCGGGCGACGCCCTTGGCACGCGGCATCACGCCGTGCAGCGCCTTGGGGGCCTCCAGGCCCACGCCGTGCGAGGTGCCGCCGGCCACCACGACCAGCCAGCCGTCGGAGGCGGCCTTCTGCTGGCGGTAGCCGAACCGGTCGCCCTTGGCGACCCGGGTCACGTCGAGCACCGCGCCCCGGTACTCGGTCGCCTCGTGGTCACCCAGCCACAGCCGGGTACCGATGCGGGCCCGGAAGCGGGTCTGCGGGAACTGCTGCTGGAGCCGCGTCAGCTCCTGCGCCCGCAGGTGGCTGACGAACATGGTGTGCAGCGGCAGCCGGGCCGCCCGCAGGCGGTCCATCCAGCCGATGACCTCCTCCACGGCGTCCGAGCCGTCCGGGCGGTCGAGCGGCAGGTGTAGGGCGAAGCCCTCCAGCCGGACGTCCTCGATCGCCGCGTGCAGCTGTCCGAGGTCCTGCTCGGAGATCCCGTGGCGGCGCATCGAGCTCATGCACTCGATGACCACACGGGCCCCGACCAGACCGCGGACCCCGTCCAGCGAGGACACGGAGCGGATGACCCGGTCGGGCAGCGGAACCGGGTCCTCGCCCCGCCGGAACGGGGTGAGGACGAGCAGGTCGCCGCCGAACCAGTCCTTGATGCTGGCGGCCTCGTACGTGGTCCCCACGGCCAGCACGTCGGCGCCCATCCGGGTCGCCTCCTCGCACAGCCGCTCGTGGCCGAAGCCGTACCCGTTGCCCTTGCAGACCGGGACCATCCCGGGGAACTGGTCCTGGATCTGCTTCTGGTGCGCACGCCAGCGCGCGGTGTCGACGTAGAGCGTGAGCGCCATGCCCGTCCGGAACCTCTCCTGAATGGCTGCGTGGTGCAGCGGTGCGTGGGGTGGGTGGATCTGCGTGGGTCAGCGGCGCGACATGTAGATGTCGAGCGCCTTGTGCAGCACCTTGTTGAGGGGGAAGTCCCACTCGCCGACGTACTCCACGGCCTCGCCGCCCGTGCCGACCTTGAACTGGATGAGACCGAACAAGTGGTCGTTCTCGTCCAGCGTGTCAGAGATCCCGCGCAGGTCGTAGACGCTCGCACCGAGCGCGTAGGAGTCGCGCAGCATGCGCCACTGCATGGCGTTCGAAGGCCGCACCTCACGCTTGTGGTTGGCGGAGGCCCCGTAGGAGTACCAGACGTGCTGGCCGACGGTGAGCATCGTGGCGGCGGCCAGCGGCTCCCCCTCGTGCGTCGCGATGTAGAGGCGCATCCGGTTGGGGTCCTCGGCGTTGAGGGCCGTCCACTGGCGCTGGAAGTAGCTCAGCGGGCGCGGGCGGAACTTGTCGCGCTCCGCCGTGATCTCGTACAGGCGCTGCCAGGTCGGCAGGTCCTCGTAGCCGCCCTGGACGACCTCGACACCGGCCTTCTCGGCCTTCTTGATGTTGCGGCGCCACAGCTGGTTGAAGCCCTTGAGGACGTCGTCCAGCGACCGGTTCGCCAGCGGTACCTGGAAGACGTACCGGGGCTGGACGTCACCGAAGCCGGCGCCGCCGTCCTCGGCCTGCTGCCAGCCCATGCGGCGGAGCTTGTCCGAGACCTCGAACGCGCGGGGCTCGATGACCGAGGCCTCCACGTCGCGCAGGCGCTTGACGTCGGGGTCCTGGATGCCCGCCTTGATGGCGGTCGAGTTCCAGCGCCGGATGACGACGGGCGGACCCATCTTCACGGTGAAGGCGCCCTGCTGCTTGAGGTGCGCCAGCATGGGCTGGAGCCACTCCTCCAGGTTCGGGGCGTACCAGTTGATGACCGGCCCCTCGGGGAGGTACGCGAGGTACCTCTTCACCTTGGGCAGCTGCCGGTACAGCACGAGGGCGGCTCCGACGAGTTCGCCGGAGCCGTCGAACCAACCGAGGTTCTCCGAACGCCACTCGTTCTTCACGTCGGCCCACGCCGGGACCTGGCAGTGGCTCGCCGAGGGCAGGCTCTGGAGATAGCCCAGATGCTGCTCTCGGCTGATGGTCCTCAGGGACAGGCTCATGCGGGGCGTCTCCTCCGGCGGCTTCGCTGGCTATGGCGCGAAGCCTACTGCGACAGGGGCGCCACCCATCTGGGGGACGGGCCGGAGCCCGGGCCGCGGGTCGGCCGGCGCCCTGTCTCGGAGGTCCCCCGGTCAGCCCAGCCAGCCGCCGAAGAGCCCGCCGTGCGCCATACCGAGGAAGAAGCCGAAGGCAGACGCGCCTAGGCCGATGATCAGTGCGAAGCGCTCGCGTGTCGTGACGGAGATGAACTGTCCGTACGCGCCCGTCAGGATCCCGATCAGCCCGGCCCACGAGCTGAGCAGGTGCAGCTGGTGGAAGAAGGCCGTGATGAACGCCACGGCGCCCAGGACCAGGGTGACCGCCATCAGGGTGTCCTGGAGCGGGTGGGGCTTGCCGTCGGTCGCGAGGAGCGAGATGGAGGGTTGGGGCCGCATTGCCTGTGCCATCGGAGGTACCTCCTGGCTGGAGCAGAACGGTGTCGCGGGGCCGCCGCCCGAGGGTTGGGGGCATAGCACCGGGCACACCCGATGGATACAGATTGTGGCCCTCTCCCGCCGGATTTCAACCGGAAGGAGTCGACGGGGTAGTCTGTACGGTCTGCGCGGTGTCTGTTCTCAGGCACCGTGCGGCACGCATCACGACCCTCCTGCCACGGAACGACCGTGGCCGCTGAGTCCAAAGGAGGTGGGTTCCACATGCGTCACTACGAAGTGATGGTCATCCTCGACCCCGATCTTGAGGAGCGCGCTGTCTCCCCGTTGATCGAGAACTTCCTCTCCGTCGTCCGTGAGGGCAACGGAAAGGTCGAGAAGGTCGACACCTGGGGCCGTCGCCGTCTCTCTT
This sequence comes from Streptomyces sp. NPDC058662, assembly GCF_042716255.1. Taxonomy (NCBI): domain Bacteria; kingdom Bacillati; phylum Actinomycetota; class Actinomycetes; order Kitasatosporales; family Streptomycetaceae; genus Streptomyces; species Streptomyces sp. NPDC058662. Next base: position 123,903 of record NZ_JBHXRU010000001.1, read on the forward strand.
ACGAGATCAAGAAGAAGCCCGAGGGCATCTACTCGGTCATCGACCTCCAGGCCGAGCCTGCGGTCGTCAAGGAGCTCGACCGGCAGATGAACCTGAACGAGTCGGTTCTCCGGACCAAGGTCCTTCGCCCCGAGACCCACTGAACTTCGGTTCAGCGGTAATCGGGACCGAGTAGCACAGCAGCCCAGCAGCAATCCCCGCCGAGAGGTTCATCCATGGCAGGCGAGACCGTCATCACGGTCGTCGGCAATCTCGTCGACGACCCCGAGCTGCGCTTCACCCCCTCGGGTGCGGCGGTCGCGAAGTTCCGTGTCGCGTCCACTCCCCGCATCTTCGACAAGCAGACCAATGAGTGGAAGGACGGCGAAGGCCTGTTCCTCACCTGCTCGGTCTGGCGCCAGGCGGCCGAGAACGTCGCCGAGTCCCTTCAGCGGGGCATGCGCGTCATCGTGCAGGGCCGGCTCAAGCAGCGGTCGTACGAGGACCGTGAGGGTGTCAAGCGCACGGTCTACGAGCTGGACGTCGAGGAAGTCGGCCCCAGCCTGAAGAGCGCCACGGCCAAGGTCACCAAGACCACGGGTCGCGGCGGCCAGGGTGGGTACGGCGGCGGTCAGCAGCAGGGCGGCGGCGGCGGTAACTGGGGCGGAGCCCCCAGCACCGGTGCCCCGCAGGGCGGCGGAGCTCCCTCCGACGACCCGTGGGCGTCCAGCGCGCCGGCCGGTGGCCAGCAGCAGGGCGGCGGCGGGGGCGGTTGGGGCGGAGGCTCCGGCGGTTCCGGCGGCGGCTACTCGGACGAGCCGCCCTTCTAGGGCAGCTCGCAACCCCACTTCTTGATCACACAGGAGAGACACAATGGCGAAGCCGCCTGTGCGCAAGCCTAAGAAGAAGGTCTGCGCGTTCTGCAAGGACAAGACCGTGTACGTGGACTACAAGGACACGAACATGCTGCGGAAGTTCATTTCCGACCGCGGCAAGATCCGTGCCCGCCGCGTTACCGGCAACTGCACGCAGCACCAGCGTGACGTCGCCACGGCCGTCAAGAACAGCCGTGAGATGGCGCTGCTGCCCTACACGTCCACCGCGCGATAAGGAAAGGGTGACCGAATAATGAAGATCATCCTGACCCACGAGGTCTCTGGCCTCGGTACCGCCGGCGATGTCGTCGATGTCAAGGACGGTTACGCTCGCAACTACCTGGTCCCGCGTGGTTTCGCGATCCGCTGGACCAAGGGTGGCGAGAAGGACGTGGCGCAGATCCGCCGCGCCCGCAAGATCCACGAGATCTCGACCATCGAGCAGGCCAACGAGTTCAAGGCCAAGCTTGAGGGCGTGAAGGTGCGTCTGGCCACCCGCTCGGGTGACACCGGCCGCCTCTTCGGCTCCGTGACCCCGGCCGACATCGCCACGGCGATCGAGGCTTCCGGTGGTCCGAAGGTCGACAAGCGTCGCGTCGAGCTGACGTCGTCGATCAAGACCCTCGGTTCGTACCAGGTCTCCGTGCGTCTGCACGCGGAGGTCGTTGCGAACCTCGGTGTCGAGGTCGTCGCAGCCTAAGTGCCGCACAACGAAGGGCCGCATCCTCCGGGATGCGGCCCTTCGTCGTGTGTGCGGCCGCGTTTCACGTGAAACATGAAGCTCCGGGCGCATGTTTCACGTGAAACAGGGAGCTCGGCGAGGGGCCATGTTTCACGTGAAACAAGAGGCGTGCCCAGCGCCGCTTCCGCCCGGGCGGGCCCTCGGGTCAGCGGGAGGCCCCCGCGACCAGCCACCGGCCCGAGCGGGCGCGCAGCTGGAGGGTGGCCATCCGGACCAGCATCATCAGGGTCATGGCCCACCAGAGGGCCGTCAGGCCACCTCCGAGCGCCGGGACGAGCAGGGCCGCCGGGGTGAAGACGGCGAGCGTCACGAGCATCGCCCAGGCCAGGTAGCGGCCGTCTCCCGCGCCCATCAGCACACCGTCCAGGACGAAGACGATGCCGGAGACCGGCTGGGACAGCGCCACCACGAGCAGGGCGGGCAGCAGGGCTTCCTCGACCGCGGGGTCACTGGTGAACAGCGGGATGAACACCGGGCGGGCCAGGATGACCAGGACCCCGAGCACGACCCCCGAGACGACGCCCCACCGCACCATGCGGCGGCAGACGGCCTTGGCGCCCTCGGTGTCGCCCGCGCCCAGGTAGCGCCCGATGATCGCCTGCCCGGCGATGGCGATCGCGTCCAGGGCGAAGGCGAGCAGGCTCCACAGGGAGAGCAGGACCTGGTGGGCGGCGATCTCGGCGTCGCCGAGGCGGGCAGCCACGGCGGTCGCGATCATCAGGACGGCGCGCAGGGACAGGGTGCGGACGAGAAGAGGTGCCCCCGCTTGGGCGCAGGCCCGGATTCCGGCGGTGTCGGGACGCAGGGAGGCGCCGTGCCGCCGGGCGCCGCGTACGACGACCACGAGATAGGCGGCCGCCATGGCGCACTGGGCCATGACCGTGCCCCAGGCCGAGCCGGCGATGCCCAGGCCCGCACCGTAGACGAGGCCGACGTTCAGGACGCCGTTGAGGGCGAAGCCGGCGACGGCGACGTAGAGCGGGGTGCGGGTGTCCTGGAGGCCGCGCAGGACCCCGGTGGCCGCGAGGACCACCAGCATGGCCGGGATGCCGAACGCGGAGATCCGCAGATACGTGATCGCGTACGGGGCGACGGTGTCGGAGGCTCCGAACAGGGAGACGAGCCAGGGAGCCGCGGGGGCCAGCACGGCCACGACGGCGGCGCCGAGCAGGAGGGCGAGCCAGATGCCGTCCATCCCCTGCCGGATGGCCGCCTGGAGGTCGCCCGCCCCGACCCGGCGGGAGACGGCCGCGGTGGTCGCGTAGGCGAGGAAGACGAAGATGCTCACCGCGGTGGTGAGCAGTGCCGCCGCGATGCCCAGACCGGCCAGCTGGGGTGTGCCGAGGTGGCCCACGATGGCGCTGTCGGCCATGAGGAAGAGGGGCTCGGCGACGAGGGCGCCGAAGGCGGGGACGGCGAGCGCGAAGATCTCCCGGTCATGCCGTCTCGGGGCAGCCTTCGGCGCGGCGGGGGCCTGTGTCATGCGCCCAACCTAATCTTCCACAGGTAATGGATGCAAGGGTTATTGGATCCTTACCGGTGCGTCGCTCGACGCGTTCCGCGCACCTCGTTGGAGGAGATCTCGGGACGGGACCCGAGATTTTTTCCGTACAGTCGGCCACGCCGCTGAACGTGCAGGTCAGGCAGGGTGTGGCGGTGTGGCAGGTGATTTTGTCCACAGCGTCGTCCCCCGGTCCGTGCACAGCTTCCGGGGACTTACCCACAGCATTGGCGCCGTCATCCACACCTCATCCACACAGCCTGTGGATAACAAGATTGGCTGACGCCGCTCGCGGCCCTACCGTGGTGCGTTGCCCGACTCGTCGAGAGCCGACTCGGGTGCCCCAAATGTCAGAGCCGTGTCGTAGACAGAGTGGCACGGCGAGGTCCGCGTTGCGGACGGGAGGAGGCGGCCCGGTGAGCATGCCCGAGCCCATGGACGACCCCTGGGCCGACAGCGGTCCAGGAGACCGTCTGCCCGCCCGTTCGCGCCGCGGCGGTGAAGGACGCGGCCGCGGGGACGAGCAGCACGACCGGGGCCGCGAGGGCGGCTCCTGGGACGGCGGAGGCAACGGCTTCGAGCGCGTGCCCCCGCAGGACCTCGACGCCGAGCAGTCCGTCCTCGGCGGCATGCTGCTCTCGAAGGACGCGATCGCCGACGTCGTCGAGGTCATCAAGGGCCACGACTTCTACCGGCCGTCCCACGAGACGATCTACCAGGCCATCCTCGACCTGTACGCCAAGGGGGAGCCCGCCGACCCGATCACGGTCGGCGCGGAGCTGACCAGGCGCGGGGAGATCAGCAAGGTCGGAGGTGCCTCGTACCTCCACACGCTGGTGCAGTCCGTACCGACAGCGGCCAACGCCGAGTACTACGCGGAGATCGTCCACGAGCGGGCCGTCCTGCGCCGCCTGGTCGCCGCCGGTACGAAGATCACGCAGATGGGCTACGCGGCCGACGGCGACGTCGACGAGATCGTCAACAGCGCCCAGGCCGAGATCTACGCCGTCACCGAGCAGCGGACCTCCGAGGACTACCTGCCGCTGGGCGACATCATGGAAGGCGCCCTCGACGAGATCGAGGCGATCGGCTCGCGCAGCGGCCAGATGTCCGGCGTGCCGACGGGCTTCACGGACCTCGACTCGCTCACCAACGGCCTGCACCCGGGCCAGATGATCGTGATCGCGGCCCGTCCCGCCATGGGCAAGTCGACGCTCGCGCTGGACTTCGCCCGCGCCTGCTCCATCAAGAGCAACCTGCCGAGCGTGATCTTCTCCCTCGAAATGGGACGCAACGAGATCGCGATGCGCCTGCTCTCGGCGGAGGCTCGGGTGGCCCTGCACCACATGCGCTCCGGCACGATGACCGACGACGACTGGACCCGGCTGGCCCGCCGCATGCCGGACGTCTCGGCCGCGCCGCTCTACATCGACGACTCCCCCAACCTGTCGATGATGGAGATCCGGGCCAAGTGCCGCCGGCTCAAGCAGCGCAGCGACCTCTCCCTCGTCGTCATCGACTACCTCCAGCTGATGCAGTCGGGCGGCTCCCGCCGACCCGAGAGCCGCCAGCAGGAGGTCTCGGACATGTCGCGAAACCTCAAGCTGCTGGCGAAGGAGCTGGAGGTCCCCGTGATCGCCCTCTCCCAGCTGAACCGTGGCCCCGAGCAGCGCACCGACAAGAAGCCGATGGTCTCCGACCTCCGTGAGTCCGGCTCGATCGAGCAGGACGCCGACATGGTGATCCTGCTGCACCGTGAGGACGCGTACGAGAAGGAGTCCCCGCGCGCCGGCGAGGCGGACCTGATCGTGGCGAAGCACCGTAACGGTCCGACAGCGACGATCACCGTGGCCTTCCAGGGGCACTACTCGCGGTTCGTGGACATGGCCAACACATAGCATCCGATCATGGATGCCCTTTCGGAGGACCTGGAACTGCTCCCCGCCACCCGGCGCTCGCTGCGGCACCGGATCGCCGTCGCCCAGAGCGAAGGCCGCGCACCGTCCGTGGTGGCGGCCGTCGTGCGGGGCGGGGAGGTGGTCTGGGAGGGATCCGCCACCTCCGTCGAGGGCCACGGTCCCGACGGGGACGTGCAGTACCGGATCGGTTCGCTCACCAAGACCTTCACCGCCGTGCTGGTGCTGCGGCTTCGGGACGAGGGGCTGCTGAGCCTCGCGGATCCGCTGGAGAAGCACCTGCCGGGTACCGGCGTCGGCGAGGTGACCATCGCTCAGCTGCTGTCCCACACCGCGGGGTTGGCGGCGGAGACCCCGGGCGCGTGGTGGGAGCGCAGCTCCGCGCAGCTGCGGCCGGAACTGGCCGACGTACTGGGTGAGGTGCCGCTGCGGCACGAGCCCGGTCGGCGCCACCACTACTCCAACCCCGGCTACACCGTGCTTGGGTCGCTGGTCGAGGCCCTGCGCGGGATGTCCTGGGACGAGGCGCTCCGGGCGGAGGTGCTGGAGCCGCTGGGGCTCACCCGGACCACGAGCCTGCCCCACGCTCCGCACGCGGGCGGCTGGGCGGTGCATCCGTGGGCGGACCTGATGATGCCCGAACCCCTGGAGGATCTGGGGATCATGGCGGCGGCGGGGCAGCTCTGGTCGACGACGGGGGACTTGGCGCGGTTCGCGGACTTCCTGCTGCGGGGGGACGCGCGGGTGCTGAGTCCGGAGTCCCTGCGGGAGATGCGTACGTCGGCGGCTCCCCCCGAGCCCGGCGCCGCCGAACTCGGCTACGGGCTGGGGCTCCAGCTCCTGGCCCACGGCGGGCGCCGTCTCGTGGGGCACAGCGGTTCGCTTCCGGGGTTCGTCGCGGGGCTGTGGCTGAGCGAGGCGGACGACGTGGCGGCCGTGGTGCTGGCCAACGTCACCTCGGGCCTGCCGGCCGCGACGGTGGCGGCGGAACTCGTGGGCCTGGTGGCCGACGCCGAGCCCCGGTTCCCGCAGCCCTGGCGTCCGTTCCGGGCGGAGGACGAGGTCCCGCTGGAGCTGTGCGGGACCTGGTACTGGGGCACGTCCCCCCATGTGGTGCGGTTGCGGGCGGACGGCTCGTTGGAGCTCGGGCCGACGGCGGCGACCGGGCGCACGGCCCGCTTCCGTCCCGGGAGTGACGGCAGTTGGACGGGTCTGAACGGCTACTACGCCGGAGAGACCTTGCGGGCGGTGCGCCGGGGCGACGGCTCCGTGAGCCACCTCGACCTCGCCTCGTTCGTGTTCACGCGCGATCCGTACGACGCCCAGGCGCCGGTGCCCGGCGGCGTGGACCCGCAGGGCTGGCGGGGCATCGGCTGACGGCCCCGCCTGCCCACAGCGCGTGACCGGTCAGAGCTGGAGTTTGAATCCGACGTGGGACGCGGTGAACCCGAGCCGCTCGTAGAAGCGGTGGGCATCGGTCCGTGTCGCGTCCGAGGTCAGCTGGACCAATGAGCAGTTCTCGGCGCGGGACCGCTCCACGGCCCACTCGACGAACCGCGTACCCAGGCCGCTCCCGCGCTCATCGGCGTGCACACGGACGCCTTCGATGATCGAGCGGGTGGCTCCTCTGCGGGAGAGGCCGGGGACGATCGTGAGCTGGAGGGTGCCCACGACCCGGTCGGACCGGACGGCGACGACCAGGTGTTGGTTCGGGTCGTCGGAGATGCGCCTCAGCGCCGCGCGGTACGGGGCCAGGTCCTCGGGGGACTCCCGGGCGGCGCCCAGGGCGTCGTCGGCCAGCATGGCGACGACGGAGGGCAGGTCGGCCTCGACGGCCGGCCGGATGGTCAGCTCGGTGGACGGGGTCATACGACGTGCTCCTCTCAGCCGGCGGCCACGGTCAGCGGCGCCCACCGGCGCGTCCAGTCGCCGGGCAGGCCGGGGATGTCCCGGGTCATGACGGCGTTGAAGGCCACGGATTCGAGCCCCCGGTCCTTCAGCCAGCCGAGGAGCTCCTCGTGGCGCACATCGACATCCGTGCGCAGCGGCCGGTCCGTGCCCCGCGCGAGAGCGGTGATCAGGGCCTGGGCGGTGGCGGTGTCCTGGGCGATGAGCGGACCGATGACATGGGTGTCCATGTTGGGCCAGGCGGCGGCATAGCCCGTGAGGGTGCCGTCGTCCTTCGGGTCCTCGGCGACGAGCAGTTGGTCGGCGAAGGCGGGCAAGCGGACGATCATGTGGGTGCGGTCGGTCCCGAAGACCTCGGCGTCCAGGCGCAGGATGTGGGACAGGTCCTCGGCGAGCGCCGGCCGGACCCGAGGAGCGTCGGCCCCCACCGGAGGGTCCTCGTCGCCGCGGAAGGTCCCGCGGAGCATCTCGGCGCGGCCCGTGGTCTCGAAGCCGAGCTCCTCGTAGAGCGGGCGCCCGTAGGGAGTGGCGTGCAGGGTGAGTGGAACGCCGCGAAGGACGTCGTCGCACACGTGGGACATCAGACGGCGGCCGATGCCGCGCCGGGCGTAGCGGTCGGCGACAAGGACCATCCCGATGGCCGCGAGCCCGGTTCCGGCGTGGGTCTGGCCGTACCGGGTGACGATGCAGGCGGCGGCGAGGCCTTGCCCGTCCGGGGCATCGATCCCGTAGCCGTCTCCGGCGGCGAGGAGCAGGCCCCATTTGTGGTCCTCACGCAGCCACCCCCGGTCCTCTGACAGGTCCGCGCAACGGGAGAGGTCGTCCGCCCGGAGCGTTCTGATCGGCAAATCTGTGATGTGTGGTGGTGTCACCGACTCAGAGTGGATCATTGGCCCGGGCGCGTCCAGGGGATTCACCACGTGGATGTTTCACGTGAAACACCCTGTTTCACGTGAAACGTAAGCACTAATCTCGACGGCTATGACCCGCCTGCACCTCTTCGATCTCGACGGCACGCTGATGTACGGATCGGCGGCGCCGGTCGAGATCTCCCGTCAACTCGGTCTGAGCGCCGAGATCGCCGCGCTGGAAAGGTCGTTCAGCGCGAGGGAGATGGAGCCGCACCAGTTCTCGGTGGCCGTCCACGCCCTGTGGGCTGAGCTGACACCGGCGCACGTCCGCGCGGCCTTCGACGGGTCTCCCTGGATCGCGGGCATCCGCGAGGTGTGGCGGGAGATCCGGGAGCGGGGTGAGTACTGCGCGGTGATCTCCCTGTCGCCCTCCTTCTTCGTGGAACTCCTCACGGAGTGGGGAGCGCATGCCGCACACGGTTCGGTCTTCCCCGAAGTGCCGTTCACCCGGCCCGTGGAGGTGGCGGGGATCCTGACCCCCGAGGCCAAGGTCACCGTGGCGGACCGGCTGTGCGAGCGGTTCGGGCTGGGGCGCGTGAACTGCGTCGCGTACGGGGATTCGATGACGGACGCGGTCCTGTTCGACGCGGTACCGGTCTCGGTCGCGGTCAACGCGCGGCCCTATCTCGTGAGACGCGCCACCCATGTCTACGAGGGCCGTGACCTGCGGGAGGCCTACCAGCTCGTGGGTTCGCAGCGCCCGGAAGTCGACGCATCTTAAGGGGAAAGTGGGTTCGAAACGCGGAATTTCTGCATTTCCCCGCAGGCGTCCGGGCAGGCTGGCACGCTGGGAAACCCTGGAACCACGGATTCACGGACCGTGGCGTGTGCAGACCGACCGAGATGCTTGAAGCGAGGCACCGCATGGACGCTCCGCCCACCGGATCGGCCGGAGGGAGGCCGCCCCGGATACCCTCCGGGGCCGGTACGCCCGAACCGTCGCCGGACGCGGTACTCATCCGCCGAACCCTCGCGGAGATCGCCCCCATCGCGGACCGGGTGACCTCCTACTTCTACGCTCTGGTGTTCATCAACCACCCGGAGCTCCGGTCGCTGTTCCCGGCGGCCATGGATGTGCAGCGCGACCGGCTCCTGAAAGCACTGCTGACCGCTGCCGAGCACATCGACAACCCGGACGTGCTCGTCCCCTACCTGCGCCGGCTGGGCACGGGGCACCGCAAGTACGGTACCCAGCCCGCCCACTACCCGGCCGTCGGCGAGGCCCTCATCGGGGCCCTGGCCCGGTACGCGGACGCGTCCTGGGGGCCGGAGGCCGAGGCCGCCTGGGTGCGCGCGTACACGGCGATCTCCCAGGTCATGATCGACGCGGCCGCGGCGGACGCCGCCCCCGCCTGGTGGCACGCGGAAGTGGTCTCCCACGAGTTGCGCACCTCGGACATCGCGGTGCTGACGGTCCGCCCCGACCAGCCGTACCCCTTCCTCGCCGGCCAGTACACCAGCCTGGAGACCCCGTGGTGGCCGCGGGTCTGGCGGCACTACTCCTTCGCCTCGGCGCCGCGCGCCGACGGGCTGCTGTCCTTCCACGTCAAAGCCGTCCCGGCCGGTTGGGTCTCCAACGCCCTCGTACGCCACGCCCGCCCGGGCGACGTACTGCGCCTGGGCCCGCCGGCGGGGTCGATGGTGGTGGACCACACCACGGACAACGGGATGCTGTGCCTCGGCGGAGGGACGGGTATCGCCCCCATCAAGGCGCTGATCGAGGACGTGGCGGAACACGGCGAGCGGCGTCCGGTGGAGGTGTTCTTCGGGGCGCGCAGCGACGGCGACCTGTACGACAAGGACACGCTGCTCGGACTGCAGCGCTCGCACCCGTGGCTCTCGGTTCGGCCCGTGGTCGGCGATGGGCTGGCCGGTCAACTCCCGCAGGCCATCGGCGAGCACGGGCCCTGGAGCTCGTACGACGCGTTCATCTCGGGTCCGCCGGCGATGATCCGGAGCGGGGTGGACGAGCTCAAGCGGATCGGGATCCCGGACGAGCGGATCCGTCACGACGCGGTCGAGGAGCTGGCGGGCGTCGCGGGCTGAGGCCGGCGGGTGCTCCGCCGGCCGCGTAGCCGGGACTCGTTACGGGCCGGATCAGCCCAGGTCGGGTGCGTGCATGGCGCGTACGCCCTCGATGTTGGCGTCGAGGTAGTGCCGCAGGGACAGCGGGACCAGGTGGACGGCGGCGATGCCGACCCGGCTGAACGGCACGCGGACGATCTCGTACTCGCCCTCGGGCTGCTCCATCTCCGGGCCGTGCCGTTGGCTGAGGTCCATGGATTCGAGGTGGCAGACGAAGAAGTGCTGCACCTTCACCCCGGTCACGCCGCCGTCGGCGATGTGCTCGACGGTGTCGACGAAGCAGGGCACCACGTCGGTGATCTTCGCGCCGAGTTCTTCGTGGACCTCCCGGTGGAGGGCGTCGACGACGGTGGCGTCCGAGGGCTCCACCCCGCCGCCGGGAGTGAGCCAGTAGGGGTCGACGCCGGGCTTGGTGCGCTTGATGAGGATCAGGTCGCCGCCGTCGAGCAGGATCGCGCGGGCGGTGCGTTTGACCACGGGACGTTCGGTCATGGGAGAAGAGTGGCCCACCGCTCCGCTTCTGAAACGCGCCGGGGGCCGGAATCAGCGCGGTCCACGAGTGCCGTGCCCCCGTGGACCCCGCGACCGGCATGCCCAGGACCCCGCGACCGGGTCCCGCCGACGCGGCCGGACCCCCGCCGTGGCCGGACCCCCCGCGGCCGGACCCCCGCCGCGTCGCCGCCCGGCCGAGGTCAGCCGCTCGCGCCCACGCTGTCCAGGGCCCGGAGGACGTCCGCCACCAGGTCCTGGGTGTCCTCGGCGCCGGCGGAGAAGCGGATGAAGCCCTCCGGTACGGCGTCCCCACCCCATCGGCCGCGCCGCTCGGCGGTGGAACGCACCCCGCCGAAGCTCGTGGCGTCCTCGACCAGATGCAGCGCGGCCATGAACCGCTCCGCGCGGTCGCGGTCGGCCAGGGCGAAGGAGACCACGGAGCCGAAGCCCCGCATCTGCCGGGCGGCCGTCTTGTGGGACGGGTCCGAGGGCAGGCCCGGGTAGCGCAGTCCGGTCACCTCGGCCCGGTCGGCCAGCGCCTCGGCGACGGCCAGCGCGTTGGCCCACTGGCGCTGGGCCCGCAGCTGGATGGTGGACAGGGAGCGGTGGGCGAGCCAGGCCTCCATCGGGCCCGGGACGGCGCCGATGATCTTGCGCCACCGCCTGACCCGGGCGGCGAGCTCCGGGTCGCGGCAGACCACGTAGCCCAGCAGCAGGTCGCCGTGGCCGGTGAGGCCCTTCGTGCCGCTGGCGACGGAGAAGTCCGCGCCGAGCTCCAGGGGCCGCTGCCCGAGCGGGGTGGCGAGGGTGTTGTCGACGGCGACGAGCGTCCCGCCGGCCCGCGCCGCGTCCGCGAGCCGCCGCACGTCGCACACGTCCAGCCCGGGGTTCGACGGCGTCTCGATCCACAGCAGTCGGGCTCCGTCGAGGACCGCGAGCTGGGCGTCGTCGCCCGTCGGCGCGGTCCGGACGAGGATCCCGTAGTCCTGGAGCTGTTCGCGCAGCAGGGGCAGGGCCTGGTAGCCGTCGTCGGGCAGGACGACGGTGTCCCCGGTGCGGGCCTGGGAGAGGAGGACGGCGGAGATCGCTGCCATACCGGAGGCGAAGACGACGGTGTGGACGTCCTCGCCGGGGGACTCCAGCTCGCCGATGGCCCGTTCCAGCAGGGTCCAGGTGGGGTTGGTGTCGCGGCCGTAGGTGTACGGCCCCTCTACATCGCCGGGAAGGTGGAAATGGGCGGCGAAGACCGGTCCCGGCAGGGGCGGTTCGTTCTTCACCGGATCCGGCAGTCCGGCCCGCACGGCGCGCGTGCCGTCGCCGAGCCGGCCCGCCTCGTGGTCGTTCTCGCTCATGGGGTGCGCTCCTCGCGGCACAGGGAAGCCGTTCAGTCCTTGTCGGGCAGGACCATGTTCACGGCCCAGGAGACGATGGAGATGATCAGGGCGCCGAGCAGGGCGGTCCAGAAACCGTCGACGTGGAAGCTGAGGTCGAACTGCTGGGCCAGCCAGGAGGTCAGCATCAGCATCAGGGCGTTCACGACCAGGGTGAACAGACCCAGCGTGAGGACGAACAGCGGCAGCGAGAGCAGCCTCACCACGGGCTTCACGATGAAGTTGACCAGGCCGAAGACCAGCGCGACCAGGATCAGGGAGAGGGTCCGGTGACCCATGCTGCTGCCGTCGTCGAGGGTGATGCCCGCGAGCAGCCAGATGGCGACGGCCAGGGCCGCCGCGTTGGCGAGCGTCTTGACTACGAAATTCGTCATGTGTCTGATCGTGGCAGAGAAGATCCCGGTGGGACATCCGCAGATCAGCGGAAGAGCCGGCACGACCGAGTACAAGGGGTACAACGCGGATGAAAGCCTTCCGGCTTGACGAGCTCGAAGCGGAGCGGGCGGCCAACGACGGCGCCTACCTGCAGTTCCTGCGCGAGCGGAACATGTCGGTGGGGCTGTACGCGCTGGACGCGGGCCAACTCGACCCGCAGCAGCCGCACGGCCAGGACGAGGTCTACTTCGTCGTGAGCGGCCGCGCGGCGATCACGGTCGGGGAGGAGACGACGGCGGTCGCGCGCGGCAGCGTGGTCTACGTGCCGGCCGGGATGCCGCACAAGTTCCACCACATCACCGAGGACCTCAGGGTGATGGTGGTGTTCTCCCCGCCGGAGGCCTGACGGTCCCGGCCTCGGGGTTCGCGCCCCTGATCCGCCGGACACCCCTAGGGGGCGGATCAGGGGACTGCGGGGGCCCGCGGGCCCCCGCCCGGCCCGCGGAACTCCTAGCATCGGGAGCGGAAGCACCGACGAGGACGAGGAAGAGGACGAGGACATGGACGGGATCCGAAAGACATTCGCTGGAATGCCCTGGTGGGTCAAGTGGGTCGCGGTCCCGCTGCTGGCGCTGTTCGTCTTCGGCGGGGTGATCACCAGCATCCTGGGCGCGCTGATCGGACTCGTCTTCAAGCTGCTGCTGTTCGTGGCCCTCGTCGGCGGCCTGGTCTTCGTCGTCTCGAAGATCGGCGGTACGCGGACGAAGTCCTCCTCCCGCGAGTGGTAGGAGGCCCGGCCCCGATGTCTCGGGGATTGAGCCAGGCGAGGGAACGTCAGGCACTTAACCGCTCACATCCGATGAACCGGCCGATAGAGTGGTATTCCGTGCCGATCCCGGGGCACCGACAGCCGGTCACACCGCTCTGACCAGCGGTCGTGCACAACATGCGCCGAGCACGACCCCCAGGACCGCGGCACGCGCGGGGGAGGCCCCCGCAGGGTGGGCCTTCCCGGAGGCCCGCCGCCACGCCTGGGGGTGAGCTTTGGCTTCGGTTCACAATGCCGGTGTGCCGACCCTGATCGGCTCGGTGCAACGGGCGCTGCGGCTGCTCGAAGCGGTGTCGTCCCACAGTGACGGCGCCCCGGCGAAACAGCTGGCGCGTGAGGCCGGGCTTCCCCTTCCCACCGCGTACCACCTGCTGCGCACCCTGACCCACGAGGGCTATCTGCGCAGGGACAACGGGGTTTTCGTACTGGGTGACGCCGCCCGCCGACTGGCTGGTGTGGGGCTTCAGCAGAAACGTCGCAGCATGATCCTCGACTCCCTCGCGCACTTCCGCGACGCGGTCGGCGCCCCGGTCTACTTCGCCGTCTACCGCGAGGGTGAGATCGAGGTCGTGGGCGTCTCGGACACCCCGGCCAACCCGGCCTGCGAGGAGTGGGCCGATTTCCGCCAGACCGGATACGCGCACGCCATCGGGCAGTGCCTGCTCGGGCAGCTCGACGAGCAGGCGCGCAAGGACTACTACGACCGCCACCCGGTCGAGGCCATCACGCCGTTCACCGTCGGGGACCAACGGCGCCTGGAGCGCCGGATCGGATCTCTGCAGAGGATGCAGCCGGTTACGGAGCGTCAGGAGTACGCGCTCGGTACGGTGTGCGCCGCCATTCCGATTACGGCCGGGGGTGCCGCCGCGACGATGGCCATTTCCCTTCCTCTGCACCAGGAAAATCGGTTGCTGTACGCAGTTGATCGACTACAGAGTGAAGTAGGCGCGCTGTTGAGCACTCTCTCGTTCTCTATCAGTATCTGAAAACTCACTCCTTGTGATCTCCGAGCGCTTCCACCACTCTTGTCAAGAGGCCGTGGGGGATCATTCCTGGCCACTTCCACTACAGCGGAGTAGGCAATGCGCGAGTCGGTACAGGCAGAGGTCATGATGAGCTTCCTCGTTTCCGAGGAGCTCTCGTTCCGGATCCCGGTGGAGCTCCGGTACGACGCCCGTGATCCCTACGCGGTCCGCCTGACGTTCCACCTGCCGGGAGACGCGCCCGTGACCTGGGCGTTCGGCAGGGAGCTCCTCCTGGACGGCATCAACAAGCCGTGCGGTGACGGCGACGTGCACATCGCGCCCACCGATCCGGAGGACCTGTCCGACGTTCATATCCGGCTGCAGGTCGGCGGTGACCGGGCCCTGTTCCGCGTCAGCGCGGCTCCGCTCGTCGCCTTCCTCGACCGGACCGACCGGCTGGTCCCGCTCGGTCAGGAGCGTGACCTCGGGGACTTCGAGGAGAACCTCGACGAGGCGCTCGGCAAGATCCTCTCCGGGTCCCGGCAGAACGAGCAGAACGCCGGCTGACCCGGCCGGTCCCTCAGCGCTTGCGTCGCCGCCGACCCCGGCCGCCGCGGGCCGGCCCGGAGGCCCCGGCTCCCGCCCCGGCCCCGGCCCCGGTCGCGGATCCGGGCCGGTCGGCGGACACGACCAGCGCGGCCAGTGCCGTGGTGACGGGTACCGAGGCCACCAGTCCGATCGAGCCGACGAGGGTGCGTACGATCTCCGCCGCGACCAGTTCGCTGTTGGCCACCGAACCCATGCTGCTGTTCGCGATCGAGAACAGCAGGAGCAGGGGGAGTGCGGCACCCGCGTAGGCCAGCACCAGCGTGTTGACCACCGAGGCGATGTGGTCGCGGCCGATCCGGATACCCGCACGGTAGAGGCCCCGTGGCCCCATCTCCGGGTCGGCGTGGTGGAGCTCCCATACAGCCGAGGTCTGGGTGACCGTCACGTCGTCGAGCACGCCCAGGGAGCCGATGATGACACCTGCGAGCAGCAAACCGCTCATGTCGATGTTCGGATAGAGCCCGTGGATCAGCCCGGTGTTGTCGTCCGTGTTGCCGCTGAGGAACGCCCAGTCGATGAACAGGGAGCCCAGCAGCCCGATCAGCAGCAGCGAGACGAGCGTGCCGATGACGGCGACCGAGGTGCGGGCGGTCAAGCCGTGGCACATGTAGAGCGCGATGAGCATGATGGCGCTCGCTCCGACGACCGCGACGACCAGGGGGTTCGAACCCTGCAGGATCGCGGGGAGGATGAAGAGCATCAGCACCCCGAAACTGACGACGAGCGCGATCAGCGCGAACAGCCCGCGCATCCGCCCGACGAGTACCACCACGACGGCGAAGATGCCGGCCAGGACCGCCATCGGGAACTTGCGGTTGACGTCGATGACGGAGTACTGGAGGTCGCGGGGGGCGTCCGGCGCGTAGGCCACCACCACCTCCTGGCCGTCGGCCAACTGCCGCGGTGCGCCCGGCTGCACGATCTCGACGAAGGTGCGGCCCCGGTCGGGACCCGTGCCGATCTCGACGGTGGCCTTCTTGCAGTCGCCGGTCTGCGCGGCCAGGGCCTCGCGGCCCTGGGGGGTGGAGTCGTCACCGGTGGGCGGCACCTGTGCGGCGTTCACCGATGCGCAGTCGACGCGTTCCAGTGAGACGACCCGCGCCTGCTGGGTCTGCCGGTCGAATCCCACACCCGTGCGCTCGTGCCCGGGCGCGCCGCCCGGCCAGAGCACCACCATGCCGACGAAGACGGCGGTGGCGAAGGGGATGAGCACGGCGGCGATGACCCTGCGCAGATGCTTCGAGACAGGGGTGGCCGGGCCGTGGCTGTGGCTGTGCGCATGCCCGGACGCGGGCCCGGGACCGGAGTGCGCGTGGCCGGTAGGGCCAGTGGGCTCTGTGGGTTCGTTGGGGGGCTGCGGCGAGGACGTCACCAGCAGATCATCGCAAGAGATGAGGGGGCCCACTGTTCAGCACGCCACAGATGACGCTAGCGTGGGGGCACCTTTGCACAACGCGGGAGCTCGGAGCACCGGGCTGAGAGGACGCTGATCACCGTAGGCGCATCACAGATGCGTACGGGAAGAGGCTGCGTCGACCGCCGAACCTGTTACCGGGTAATGCCGGCGTAGGGAGATAGGTCTCATGACCATTCAGGACGCACGCACGCCTGCCGTCAGCCAGGACGCCGACGGCCGGACTGAGCGCCAGCCGGGCTGGCACAAGGGGTACGTGGCGGGCTCCCGCCCCGACATCCGGGTGCCGGTCCGCCAGGTACACCTCACCAACGGCAAGGACGTGACGCTGTACGACACGTCCGGGCCGTACACCGACCCGCAGATCGAGACCGACGTGCGCCGCGGTCTGGCGCCGCTGCGCGAGAACTGGATCATCGGCCGCGGGGACACCGAGGAGTACGCGGGCCGTCCCGCGCGCCCCGAGGACGACGGCATCAAGCACACCTCGCCGCGCGGTGGCCTCAAGAACCTCGACGCGGTCTTCCCGGGCCGCCCCCGCCAGCCCCGCCGGGGCCGCGGCGGCGTGGCCGTCACCCAGCTCGCGTACGCCCGCCGCGGTGAGGTCACCCCGGAGATGGAGTACGTCGCGATCCGCGAGAACGTCTCCCCCGAGGTGGTCCGCGAGGAGATCGCCGCGGGTCGCGCGGTGCTCCCGGCGAACGTGAACCACCCGGAGATCGAGCCGATGATCATCGGCAAGCGCTTCCTGGTGAAGGTCAACGCCAACATCGGCAACTCCGCGGTCACCTCCTCCATCGAGGAGGAGGTCGACAAGATGACCTGGGCGACCAAGTGGGGCGCCGACACGGTCATGGACCTCTCGACGGGCCGCAACATCCACACCACCCGCGAGTGGGTGCTGCGCAACTCCCCCGTCCCGATCGGGACCGTGCCGCTCTACCAGGCACTGGAGAAGGTCGACGGCCGCGCCGAGGACCTGACCTGGGAGATCTACAAGGACACGGTCATCGAGCAGGCCGAACAGGGCGTCGACTACATGACCGTCCACGCCGGCGTGCTCCTGCCCTACGTCCCGCTGACCGCCCGCCGCAAGACCGGCATCGTCTCGCGCGGCGGCTCGATCATGGCCGCCTGGTGCCTCGCGCACCACAAGGAGAACTTCCTCTACACGAACTTCGAGGAGCTCTGCGACATCCTCGCGACGTACGACGTCACGTACTCGCTCGGCGACGGCCTGCGCCCCGGTTCTATCGCGGACGCCAACGACGCGGCCCAGTTCGCCGAGCTGAAGACGCTGGGCGAGCTCAACACCATCGCCAAGCGGCACAACGTCCAGACGATGATCGAGGGCCCGGGCCACGTCCCGATGCACAAGATCAAGGAGAACATCGACCTCCAGCAGGAGATCTGCGAGGAGGCGCCGTTCTACACGCTCGGCCCGCTGACCACGGACGTCGCACCCGCGTACGACCACATCACCTCGGGCATCGGCGCCGCGATGATCGCCTGGTGGGGTACCGCCATGCTCTGCTACGTGACGCCCAAGGAGCACCTGGGCCTGCCCAACCGCGACGACGTGAAGACCGGCGTCATCACCTACAAGATCGCGGCCCACGCGGCGGACCTGGCCAAGGGCCACCCCGGCGCCCAGGAATGGGACGACGCCCTGTCGGACGCGCGGTTCGAGTTCCGCTGGGAGGACCAGTTCAATCTGGCCCTCGATCCGGACACGGCCCGCGAGTTCCACGACGAGACGCTGCCGGCGGAGCCGGCGAAGACCGCGCACTTCTGCTCCATGTGCGGTCCCAAGTTCTGCTCGATGAAGATCTCCCAGGACATCCGGCGCGAGCACGGCGGTGACCTGAAGGCTGAGGAGATCCAGGCGGGGATGGCGGAGAAGTCCGCCGAGTTCGCTGCCTCGGGCAGCCGTGTCTACCTGCCGCTGGCCGACTGACGCACCGCTCGTCAGGCGTCGCTCCCCGATCCGGCGGTCGGGGAGCGGCGCCTTCCGGCGCTCGCCCCGGCCTGCGGGCGCATCCCCGTGAGAGCGAAGGGCATCCGCGGATGTCTCGGGATGTTTCACGTGAAACATCCGCTTCCCGTGCCGGTGCTACTCGGGCTGCGGCTTCGGTCCGCCGAAGTCCGGGCTCGTGAAGTCCGGTGAGCTGTAACCCGGCCCGGGCCCCTCCGACGGGGAGCCCGGGCTGGTGAAGTCGGGCGCGGTGTAGCCGAGGCTGGGGATACGGCCGCCGCGTCGGTGAGGCTCCCCGGGACCCTGTCCGGCGCTCGGGTCGGCCAGGGCGTCGCGCAGGAACGGCATGATGCCGCGCTCCAGTACCGCGTTGCGCCAGGCCTCGCGGGCCCGCGCGACCTCGTCGGGTATCGCCTCCGTCTCGTCCGCCACCACCTCGGTGGAGCTGTTGCGCAGGGCCGTCATCAGCAGTCCGATCACGGCGATGAACAGGGCGGCGGCGGTGAGCGCACCGAAGAGCCAGCCCGCCGTGAGCATGGTCTTGGCGAAGGCGGGCTCGGGCTCGACCATCTTCAGGCTGTAGCCGATGAGCAGGAAGATCAGCATCGCGGTGCCGGCCAGGACGGGCGCGAGGACCGTGATCACGGCGCTGACACCCGCACCGTCTCCGTCTCCGTGCCCGTCACCGTCCTCCCCCGTCGTCCCAGGCGTGGAGAGGAGCTCGTCGCGCCGTTCCCCGCGGACCTTCACGTAGTGGTCGTACTCGGTGGAGGCCGCGCCCGCGAGCAGGGCGGTGGCCCCCTGCGCCATGGTGCGCAGCTGTTCGGCGTTCAGCCGGACGCCGAGCGCGGCGAGTTCGGGCCGATCGCGCGCGGTGCGCAGCGCCTCGTCGAGGAGTCGCTCGAACTCCGGTCGGTCTTCGGTCAGCAGGTGCGGAGCGCTGGTCATGTGCATCCCCCGATGCTCCGTACAAGCCGGTATGCCCGCGTAGACCCGGGCGCCGGCACAAACGGAGGAGAGCCTGCTACGGATAGAGCGATGGTAGAGGGACCACGCCACCGGTTGACAGGGGCTTTCAGTAAATACCCCTCCGCGATAACCGTCAGTTGTTCAACGGAAGTTGTACGACGAGCAGCTTGCCCGCCATGGTGACGCCGCCGTCCATCGCGATGGCGAGTCCTTCCGCGTACACGTGGGGGCCGTCCACGGCCTCCGGGCCGCGCGCCTCGTCCCCGTCCTCGGTGCCCACTTCGCCGAGCAGGTAGGGGATCGGGCTGTGGCCGTGGACGACGCGGCCGCCGCCGTAGGTGTCGAGCAGTTCGCGTACCGCCTGCGGACCCGTCTCCTCGTCGCGGAAGGCGAACCGCTTGGTGAACTTCCGGAAGAGGTCCCAGGTGATGTCGGCGTCGTTGCGGTTGAGCAGCTCGTGGATGGTGTCGTTGACGTCCTCGATGGAGTCGCCGTAGTCGAGGTAGGCCGTCGTGTCGGAGTGCAGGAGCAGGTGGCCCTCCTCCAGAACTGCCGCGTCCAGCCGGGACATCCACTGAAGGTGGACGTCCTGGAGGCGCTCCATGTCGGTGCGCTGGCCGCCGTTGAGGAGCCACGCGGCCTGGAAGGTGGCCGTTCCGGCACCGGAGGCGACGGGTGTGTCGCCGAACCGCTTGGCGCCGATGAGGAGCAGTTCGTGGTTGCCCATCAGGGCCTTGCAGTAGCCGCCGGCGGCGGCGGCCTCGGCGGACAGCCGCATGACGAGGTCGATGACGCCGATGCCGTCGGGGCCGCGGTCGGTGAAGTCGCCGAGGAACCACAGCCGGGCGTTGCCGGCGGACCAGCGGCGCTCGTCGTCGATCAGCCCCTGGGCATGGAGTTCGGTGACGAGCTCGTCGAGGTAGCCGTGGACGTCGCCGACCACGTAGAGCGGCCCGGGGCCCGACACCGCGGGGTCCTGGGGGACGTACTGGACCTGGACGGTGTCGCCGGGCCCGCCGAGCGGTACGCGGCCGATGACGGGCAGGTCCCGCTGGGTCGGGGTGTAGCCGTCGGGATCGCCCTCCTGGGGGACCTCGCTCACGGGGTCCGGCGGGGCGTAGCCGGGCTGCGGGGGCACGCTCGCGGCCCGCGCGCCGTAGTACGACGCGTACTCCGCGTACGGGGGAGGTGCTCCGGGCAGCCCCTTCGTCGCGGCGTACGCGGCGGGTTCGGCGACCGGAACCCGGAAGTCCCGCAGCGTCTCCGTCCGCATCGCGGGTCCCTGACCGGCCCCCTGAGTCATCGACCCCTCCACCACCGTCGCGCGCCGTACACCTGCGGACCCTCCTGACCTCCGGGGAGGAGGGTCCGTGATGTCGTGCGCCCATCATAGGAATGCGGCTCGCGCTCTGTGACGCACCAGGGGTGGTGAATCCTGTGCGGAGCCGATCGTTCCTACCGCTTTCTGCCGATTTCGGTGTTGCTGAAATCCTCAGCCGCCCCGCCGACCAGTCCGACCGGCCGGTGTGGCGGTCACTCCGCGGCCGGAGACCGGGGCGGGCTGACCGTCGTACGGGGCTGCCTGCGCTGTGACGAGGCGCGGATGATGAGCTCCGTCGGGACCACCTGTTCGACCGGGCGTCCCGTGTCCACGCCCTCGATCGCGTCGATCAGCAACTGCACGACGGCGGTGCCGATACGGCGCGGTTGGAGCGAGAGCGTGGTGACAGGCGGTTCGGTGGCGGCGTAGACGGTGGACTCGCTGCAGCAGACGAGCAGCAGGTCCTCGGGGACGCGCAGGCCGTAGCGGCGGGCGGCGGCGAGCAGGTCGGTGCCGTTGGGGTCGAAGAGCCCGTACACGGCGTCGGGACGGTCGGGCCGGGCGAGGAGCCGGTCCGCGGCCATGGCCCCCGCGCACGGGTCGTGGGCGGGGTACGACTCGTAGACCGGGTCCTGGCCGACGCGCTCGCACCAGCTGAGGTAGGCGGTCGTGGAGAGCCGCGTGTAGGTGTCGGTGGTCGTTCCCGTCAGCAGCCCGATACGGCGGGCCCCCGCGCCGGCGAGGTGGTCGAGCAGGTTGAGTACGGCCGCCTCGTGGTCGTTGTCGACCCAGGCGGTGACGGAGAGGGAGCCCGCGGGGCGGCCGTCGGAGACGACGGGCAGGCCCTGGCGGACCAGTTCGGTGACGACCGGATCATGGTCGGAGGGGTCGATGACGACGGTGCCGTCGAGGGCGACGTTGGACCACACGTCGTGTCGGGAGGTGGCGGGGAGGATGACGAGTGCGTAGCCGCGCGCCAGCGCGGCGGAGGTGGCCGCCCGGGCCATCTCGGCGAAGTAGGCGAATTCGGTGAAGGTGAAAGGTTCATCCCCGTAGGTGGTCACGGTCAGGCCGATGAGGCCCGACTTGCCCGTACGGAGGGTGCGGGCGGCGGCCGACGGGCGGTAGCCCAGCCGGTCGGCGACCTCGCGAACGTGGCGGCGGGTGACGTCCGGCAGCCGCCCCTTGCCATTGAGCGCGTCGGAGACGGTCGTGATCGAGACGCCCGCCGCGGCGGCCACGTCCCTGATGCCTGCCCGGCCCTGTCGGCCGGCTGCCCGCCGGGTGGTCTCGGTCCGGCTCACCTGATGCTTCCCTGCTGCTGTCATGGCGAGCCGATAGTAGGGCTCGGCGGGGTGGCTGGTCCGGGTGCATATGCACGCGTTGACAGGCACGATTCTGCATGCTTCGCCACTCCCAATGACCTTGGAAACAAAGGAGTTTGGCCGCGAAGGGCAGGGGTGGTGCTTGTCGGCGGGTACGAGCATGCCAAACCGGTGGGATCTCGGGCCGCTCTCATGTCACCTTCACGAGGGATGCGCGCCACGGCGCAGGCCACCGGCGTGCGCATATATGCGTGCGCTCCCCCGCATTCCAGGCGCCCCCATTCTCGGAACGGCGGAATCCTCATAAGGTGAGCAGTATTGAGTCGACGGCGACGTCGGACGGGACGGTCGAGGAGGACCTGCGGTGAGCGAGAAGAGCCCGAGGCTGCGCGCCGAGCTGGACGGCATTCCCACGTACAAGCCCGGCAAGCCGGCGGCCGCGGGGGGTCCCGTCGCGTACAAGCTGTCCTCGAACGAGAACCCGTACCCCCCGCTGCAGGGGGTGCTGGAGACCGCCGTCGCGGCGGCGGGCAACTTCAACCGCTACCCCGACATGGCCTGCACCGGCCTGGTGAACGAGATCGCCGAGCGGTTCGGGGTGCCGGTCGAGCACGTCGCCACCGGCACGGGCTCCGTGGGCGTGGCCCAGTCGCTGATCCAGTCGACGGCCGGCCCGGGTGACGAGGTCATGTACGCCTGGCGTTCCTTCGAGGCCTACCCGATCATCACGCAGATCTCGGGTGCCACCCCGGTGCAGGTCCCGCTGACGGACGGGGACGTGCACGACCTGGACGCGATGGCCGCCGCGATCACCGACCGGACCCGGCTGATTTTCGTCTGCAACCCGAACAACCCGACCGGTACCGCCGTGCGCCGTGCCGAGCTGGAGCGGTTCCTGGACCGGGTGCCCTCGGACGTCCTGGTCGTGCTGGACGAGGCGTACCGGGAGTTCGTGCGCGACGCGGACGTGCCGGACGGCATCGAGCTGTACCGGACCCGCCCGAACGTGGCCGTGCTGCGTACGTTCTCCAAGGCGTACGGGCTGGCCGGCCTGCGGGTCGGCTTCGCGGTGGCGCACGAGCCGGTGGCCGCGGCGCTGCGCAAGACGGCGGTGCCGTTCGGGGTCAGCCAGCTCGCCCAGGACGCGGCGGTCGCCTCGCTGCGCGCCGAGGACGAGCTGCTGGGCCGGGTCGGGGCGCTGGTGTGCGAGCGCGCGCGGGTCCACGAGACGCTGCTGGCGCAGGGCTGGACGGTCCCGGACACGCAGGCGAACTTCGTGTGGATGCGGCTGGGGGAGCGGACGGCCGACTTCGCGGCGGCCTGCGAGAAGGCCGGTGTGGTGGTCCGGCCCTTCGCGGGCGAGGGCCTGCGGGTCACGATCGGTGAGACCGAGGCGAACGACCTCTTCCTGCACACGGCGGAGGCGTTCTTCAAGGAGCTGTAGGCCGGCTGTCGTACGGGGCCCGCCGCCCGGGCGGGCGGTCGGGTCCTGGTGCGGCTACGCGAGCTCCACGCGGACGGGGTCCCCGTCGCGGACGGTGGACAGCAGGCGGGGATCGCCGTCGAACGAGCCGAGCACGTTGCACGGACTCGCCAGGCGGCTCTCGCCCCCGCGCGAGATGGGCGTCGGGCCGTAGGGCAGCGCGAGCGCGTCGCCCTCGGTCCAGAACGCGACCGTGCCGGGCTCGACGACCTGGCGGGCGTCGTGCTCCAGGCTCACGGATACGCCGGTGTCGAAGTAGACCTCCTCGCCCCAGGTGCAGGCTGAGGCGGAGATCGGGAGGGCCTCGGTCAGCGCTTTGCTGGTCGGGGTCTCTTCCAGGGTCGCGGTGAGTTGGCCCGCAGGCCAGGAGATTCGTATCTTCACCCGCCACATTCAACAATCTGTTGAATTTCTTGGCTGGGGGGACCCCCCGTGCGAGACGGGAATGTGTGTGCGCCATAATGCTTGTGAATGTGAACGCGTTCACAAGCGTGTCCTGCTTTCTCCCGGATTGAGTGGGGCGCACCAGGCAAATGCCGCTGTGACCACGGCGACCTGAAGGAGACGACGACGTGGACCTCGCTCTGGCGCCGGAGACCTTGGCGCGATGGCAGTTCGGCATCACTACCGTCTACCACTTCCTCTTCGTGCCTCTGACGATCTCTCTCGCCGCGCTCACCGCCGGCCTGCAGACGGCCTGGGTGCGGTCCGGGAAGGAGAAGTACCTCAGAGCCACGAAGTTCTGGGGAAAGCTGTTCCTGATCAATATCGCGATGGGTGTCGTCACCGGCATCGTCCAGGAGTTCCAGTTCGGCATGAACTGGTCGGACTACTCGCGCTTCGTCGGGGACGTCTTCGGAGCCCCGCTGGCCTTCGAGGCGCTGATCGCCTTCTTCTTCGAATCGACCTTCATCGGCCTGTGGATCTTCGGCTGGGACAAGCTGCCGAAGCGGATCCACCTCGCCTGCATCTGGATGGTGTCGATCGGCACCGTGCTGTCCGCCTACTTCATCCTCGCGGCCAACTCCTGGATGCAGCACCCGGTGGGCTACCGCATCAACGCCGAGCGGGGCCGGGCCGAGCTCACCGACTTCTGGCTCGTGCTCACCCAGAACACGGCCCTCGCCCAGTTCTTCCACACGATCACCGCCGCTTTCCTCGTCGGCGGAGCGTTCATGGCCGGCATCGCGGCCTTCCACCTGGCCCGCAGGAAGCACGTCGCCGTCATGCGGAGCTCTTTGAGGCTCGGGCTGATCACACTGATCATCGCCGGAATGGGCACCGCGATCAGCGGTGACCTGCTCGGCAAGGTGATGTACAAGCAGCAGCCGATGAAGATGGCCGCCGCCGAGGCGCTCTGGGACGGCGAGGCGCCCGCGCCGTTCTCCGTCTTCGCGTACGGCGACGTCGACAAGGGCCACAACAAGGTCGCGATCGAGATACCCGGTCTGCTGTCCTTCCTCGCCAACGACGACTTCACCTCGTTCGTCCCGGGCATCAACGACGTCAACAAGGCCCAGCAGGAGAAGTTCGGCCCCGGCGACTACCGGCCCAACATCGCGGTCGCCTACTGGGGCTTCCGCTGGATGATCGGCTTCGGGATGGCCTCGCTCGGCCTCGGCGTGCTCGGCCTGTGGCTGACGCGGAAGAGGTTCCTGCTGCCGCCGGGGCTGCGCACGTCCGAGGACGAGGTCCCGAACCTGGTCCTCTTCCGGAAGGCGCTCAGTCCCCGCTTCGGAAAGCTGTACTGGGTCGTCGCGCTCTGGACGATGGGCTTTCCCCTGATCGCCAACTCCTGGGGCTGGATCTTCACCGAGATGGGCCGGCAGCCCTGGGTGGTGTACGGGGTCCTGCGGACCAGGGACGCCGTCTCGCCGCACGTCTCGCAGGGTGAAGTCCTGACCTCCATGATCGGATTCACGCTCCTGTACGCCGTCCTCGCCGTCATCGAGGTCAAACTCCTCGTCAAGTACGTCAAGGCCGGCCCGCCCGAGCTCACCGAGGCCGATCTCAACCCGCCCACCCGGATCGGCGGGGACGACAAGAACCCCGACCGTCCGATGGCCTTCTCGTACTGAGGCTGGGGAGACCACGCCATGCAACTCCACGACGTCTGGTTCGTACTCATCGCGGTCCTGTGGACCGGGTACTTCTTCCTGGAGGGATTCGACTTCGGAGTCGGGGTCCTGACCAAGCTCCTCGCCCGTGACCGCACGGAGAAGCGGGTCCTGATCAACACGATCGGGCCCGTGTGGGACGGCAACGAGGTCTGGCTGCTCACCGCCGGCGGTGCGACCTTCGCCGCCTTCCCCGAGTGGTACGCCACCCTGTTCTCCGGGTTCTACCTGCCCCTGCTGCTCATCCTGGTCTGCCTGATCATCCGGGGCGTCGCCTTCGAGTACCGGCACAAGCGCCCCGAGGACCGGTGGCAGACCAACTGGGAACACGCGATCTTCTGGACCTCCCTGATCCCCGCGTTCCTCTGGGGCGTGGCCTTCGCCAACATCGTGCGCGGCGTGAAGATCGACCAGGACATGGAGTACGTCGGCGGTCTCCTCGACCTGCTCAACGTCTACTCGATCCTCGGCGGCCTCGTCACCCTCACCCTGTTCACCTTCCACGGAGCGGTCTTCACCTCGCTCAAGACCGTCGGTGACATCCGGGACCGCTCGCGCGTGCTGGCGGGCCGCCTCGGTGCGGTCACCGCCGTGCTGGCGTTGGGGTTCCTGCTCTGGACCCAGGCCTCGCGCGGCGACGCCGAGAGCCTGGTGGCGATGGTCGTCGCCGTGGTGGCTCTGCTCGGGGCCCTGGGCTGCAATCTGGTGGGCCGGGAGGGCTGGTCGTTCGCGCTGTCGGGGGTCACCATCGCGGCGACCGTCGCGATGCTGTTCCTGACGCTCTTCCCGAACGTCATGCCGTCCTCGCTGAACGAAGCCTGGAACCTCACGGTCACCAACGCCTCGTCCAGCGCGTACACGTTGAAGATCATGACCTGGTGCGCGGCGGTCGCCACTCCGCTCGTCGTGCTCTACCAGGGATGGACGTACTGGGTGTTCCGCAAGCGGATCGGGACCCAGCACATCGTCGACGTGCACTGAGCCCCGCCCGTACCGCCGTCCGGGTCCTCTGCCCGACCGCCTGCCTGACTGACCCTGCCCTGGGGGATGTTTCACGTGAAACCGATCGACCCGCGCCTGCTCCGGTACGCCCGTTCCACCCGTCGCTTCCTCGCAGCGGTAGTGGTCCTCGGCCTGGCCGGGGCGGGGCTCGTCGTCGGTCAGGCCATGCTGATCGCCGACATCGTGGTCGGGGCCTTCGAGGAGGAGCTGGGCAGCGAGGCGCTCCGGACCCCCCTGCTGATGCTCGCCGCCGTTGCCCTGGGGCGCGGCCTGATCGCCTGGCTGACCGAGCTCGCCGCCCACCGGGCGAGCGCGGCGGTCAAATCCGAGCTGCGGGGCCGGCTGCTGGACCGGGCGGCGGACCTCGGCCCCGGCTGGCTGACCGGCCGGCGGACCGGTTCGCTGGTCGCGTTGGCCACGCGGGGCGTGGACGCGCTCGACGACTACTTCTCGCGGTACCTCCCCCAGCTGGGGCTCGCCGTGGTCGTACCGGTCGCGGTGCTCGCCCGGATCGTGACCGAGGACTGGGTGTCGGCGGCCATCATCGTCGTCACGCTCCCCCTGATCCCCCTGTTCATGATCCTGATCGGTATGGCCACCCAGTCCCGGATGGACCGGCAGTGGCGGCTCCTGTCACGGCTGTCGGGGCACTTCCTCGACGTCGTGGCAGGCCTCCCCACGTTGAAGGTGTTCGGCCGGGCCAAGGCGCAGGCCGAGTCCATCCGCGGCATCACCGACGACTACCGGCGCGCGACGATGCGCACGCTGCGCATCGCCTTCCTCTCCTCCTTCACCCTGGAACTGCTGGCGACGCTGTCGGTGGCACTGGTGGCCGTCACCATCGGCATGCGGCTGGTCCACGGCGAGCTGGACCTCTACACCGGGCTCGTCATCCTGATCCTCGCGCCCGAGGCCTATCTGCCCCTGCGGCAGGTGGGAGCGCAGTACCACGCGGCGGCCGAGGGACTGGCGGCCGCCGAGGAGATCTTCGAGGTACTGGAGACCCCCACTGCGGGGCCGGTCGGAGGGCGGGTCGGAGGACGGGCGGACGCTTCGGCAGGCGGTCCGCACGGTGGGACAGCCGGATCGCGCGGCGGGATCGAGCTGCCTGAGGACGCTGCGCCGCGGATCGAGATCGACGGGGTCGCCGTCCGCTACGAGGGCAGGGGCGAGGATTCTCCGGGCCCGGTGTCATTGACGGTCGAACCCGGTGAGTGCGTGGCTCTCGTCGGCCCGAGCGGCGTCGGGAAGTCCACCCTGCTCCAGGTCCTGCTGGGTTTCGTGGCCCCCACCTCGGGCCGGGTCCGCGTCGCGGGCACGGACCTCGCCGAGCTCTCACCGTCCCACTGGCGGCAGCGGATCGCCTGGGTACCGCAACGGCCGCACCTGTTCGCCGGGACGATCGCCGACAACGTACGACTGGCCCGGCCGGGTGCCGGCGACGCCGAAGTGACCGAGGCCCTGCGGAACGCCGGCGCCCAGGAGTTCGTGGCGGCCCTACCGAACGGGATGGAGACACCCCTCGGCGAGGGCGGCGTCGGACTCTCCGCCGGCCAGCGCCAGCGACTGGCCCTGGCGCGAGCCTTCCTCGCCGACCGGCCGGTGCTGCTGCTGGACGAACCGACGTCCGCCCTGGACGGGGAGACCGAGGCCGGCATCGTGGAGGCGGTCCGCCGGCTCGCCGTGGGCCGTACCGTCCTCCTCGTCGTGCACAGGCCGGCCCTGCTCGCCGTCGCGGACCGGGTGGTCGCGCTGGCGATGCCCGGTGCGCCCTTCCCGGCGGCCGGCCGGACCGCGGCTGGCCGGACCGCGGCCGGTTCCGAGACCGCGGCCGGTTCCGAGACCGCGGCCGACGGCCGGGCCCCCGGAAGGGAATCCGCCCTCCTGCCGCCGGACACCGGCGAGTGGATCCTCGGCACCGCGCCCGAGCGGACGCGGGCCGGTGCGCGCGGCGCCGACTCGCGCGCCTCGGACCCCCTGCGCCGCGTACGGGCGGTGGCCGAGGCCTGGCAAGGACGGTTCAGGCTCGGGCTGCTGCTCGGCGCACTGGCCGTGGGGTGCGGCGTCGGCCTCATGGCCGTGTCCGGCTGGCTGATCTCACGCGCCTCCGAGCAGCCGCCCGTCCTCTATCTGATGGTGGCCGTCACCGCCACCCGCGCTTTCGGTATGGGCCGGGCCGTCTTCCGGTACGCCGAGCGGCTCGTCTCGCACGACGCGGTCCTGCGCATGCTCGCCGACCTGCGGGTCTCCGTGTTCCGCCGACTGGAGCGCATCGCCCCCGCCGGGTTGCGCGAGCACCGTCGCGGGGACCTGCTGGCCCGGCTGGTGGCCGACGCGGACGCCCTGCAGGACTACTGGCTGCGCTGGCTGCTGCCCGTCGGCACGGCCGTGCTCGTCGGCACCGGATCGGTGGCCTTCACGGCATGGCTGCTGCCCGAGGCCGGAGCGGTGCTCGCCGCCGGACTTCTCGCCGCCGCTGTCGGCGTGCCCCTGGTCAGCGGTGCCTGTTCCCGACGCGCGGAGCGCCGACTCGCCCCCGCTCGGGGCCGACTCGCCACCCGGGTGGCGGATCTGCTCACCGGTACCGCTGAGCTCACCGTCGCCGGCGCGCTGGAGGACAGGAAGGGCCGGGTGAGGGAGAGCGACAGCGTGCTGACGCGTATCGCCGCGCGGGGGGCCGCCGCCACCGGCCTGGGCAGCGGCCTGTCCGCCCTCGTATGCGGGCTCACCGTCGTGGCCGCGGCGCTGTTCGCCGCGAACGCGGTCCACGACGGACGGCTCTCCGGGGTCGCCATGGCCGTCGCCGTACTGACTCCCCTCGCGGCCTTCGAATCGGTCAACGGCCTCCCGCTGGCCGTCCAGTACCGCCAGCGGGTGCGCCGCAGCGCCGAACGGATCTACGAGGTCATCGACACCCCCGCCCCGGTCGCCGAGCCCGAGCGGACTGACGCGGCGCCGGCCTCGCCCTTCCCGCTGCGCCTGACGGGCCTCACCGCCCGGCACCCGGGGCAGGAGGGTGAGGCGCTGCGCGGGTTGGACCTGACCGTGGAAGCGGGCCGCCGCATCGCGGTCGTCGGCCCGTCCGGATCCGGCAAGACCACCCTGGCGCAGGTGCTGCTGCGGTTCCTGGACCCGAGCGGCGGTACGTACACGCTGGGCGGGGCGGACGTGCGGTCCCTCGACGGCGATGCGGTACGCGCCCTCGTGGGCCTGTGCGCCCAGGACGCCCACATCTTCGACAGCTCGGTACGCGAGAACCTGCGGCTGGCCCGCACGGCGGCGAGCGAGCGGGAGCTGCGGGCCGCACTGGCCGGAGCCCGGCTGCTGGAGTGGGCGGACAGCCTCCCGAACGGGCTGGACACGCTGGTCGGCGAGCACGGCGCCCGGCTCTCCGGCGGACAGCGCCAGCGGCTGGCCCTGGCCCGCGCGCTCCTGGCGGACTTCCCCGTACTGGTCCTGGACGAGCCGGCCGAGCACCTGGACCTGGCCACGGCGGACGCGCTCACGGCGGACCTGCTGGCCGCGACGGAGGGCCGCGCCACCGTGCTGATCACGCACCGGCTGGCCGGACTGGAGGCGGTGGACGAGGTACTCGTGCTGGAGGGCGGGGAGGTCGTCCAGCGCGGAGGGTACGCGGAGCTGGCGGGGGCGGAGGGTCCGCTGAAGCGGCTGCTGGAACGGGAGAGGGCAGTGGACGGGGCCCTGGCCGACTTTCCCCAGTAAAAGGGACTAACTAGGCTCAAGAGCATGTCAGTGCAGGAGTCGCCGCAATCGCCGGACCCGCCCTCGCGAGCACCGGACCCGCTGGAGGCCGCCACCCGGGCCGCGAGGAGCCTGCAGGGCCTGTCCACGGAGCTCACCGCCCGGGTCCCGCAATTGCTGGAAGCCATGCGGTCGGTCGGTACCGGACTCGAACTCCACTCCACACTGGACCGTATCTGCGAGACCGCGGCCGAGCTCGCCGACTCCCGCTACGCGGCGATCGGAGTGGTCGACCCGGAAGGCCGAGGGCTCTCGGACTTCGTCACGTTCGGGATCAGCTCCGAACTCGCCCGGAAGATCGGGCACCGTCCGGACGGCAGGAGCGGCCTCCTCGGAGCGCTGATCTCGCACGCCGACACGGTGCAGCTCGCCGACCTGACGAAGGATCCGCGCGCGGCGGGGTTCCCCGCGCACCACCCGCCCATGAAGACCTTCCTCGGTGTCCCGATCAGGGTGCAGGGGGAGATCTTCGGCAATCTGTACCTCGCCGAGAAGAACGGCGGCGGCCAGTTCAACGAGTACGACGTCCACATGGTCCGGGTCCTGGCCACGGAGGCG
This sequence comes from Streptomyces sp. NPDC058662, assembly GCF_042716255.1. Taxonomy (NCBI): domain Bacteria; kingdom Bacillati; phylum Actinomycetota; class Actinomycetes; order Kitasatosporales; family Streptomycetaceae; genus Streptomyces; species Streptomyces sp. NPDC058662. The sequence goes on from NZ_JBHXRU010000001.1 coordinate 154,407, forward strand.
GGCATCGCCATCGGCAACGCCCGGCTCTACGAGGCCGCCACCCAGCGCGAGCGATGGATCGACGGCTCGGTGGCCGTCACCACCGCACTGCTGTCCGGTGGGGACGCGGACGACGCCCTCGCCGTGGTGGCCGAACAGGCCCGCCGCCTGGCCGACTCGGCCGCCGGCATCGTCCTGCTGCCGGCTGAGGAGGGCGGCATGGAGATCGTCGCCGTATCCGCCGAGAACGCGGCCACCTCGCTCGGTGTGGTGATCCCGGCCGAGAGCCCGGTGGTGGAGCGGTTGCTGCGGGGCGAGCCGGTCTTCGTGGACGACGCGGCATCCGACCCCCGCATGGTCAGCCGGCTGACCAGCCAGTACGGGCCGTGCATGATGCTGCCCCTGCACAGCGGCGGGCGGGTGCTGGGCGCGCTGGTCACGCCCCGGGCACGCGGTGAGCGTCCGTTCAGCGAGTCCGAGCGGACTCTGGCCACGCAATTCGCCTCCCAGGCGGCTCTCGCCCTGATGATGGCGGAGGCTCAGCGGGACCGGGAGCGACTGGCGGTGTTCGAGGACCGTGACCGGATCGCCCGTGACCTGCACGACCTGGTGATCCAGCGGCTGTTCGCCACCGGAATGATGCTGGAGGGCGCCCAGCGCCGCTCCGTCGTCCCCGACGTCCGGGACGGGGTCGGCAAGGCCGTCGACGAGCTGGACGTGACGATCCAGGAGATCCGAACCGCGATCTTCGCCCTCCAACAGGGGCCGGCAGAGGCCCCTTCGGGGCTGCGGACCAAGGTGCTCAGGGAGATCAACACGGCCGCGGTTCCCCTGGGTTTCAAGCCCGCGCACCGTTTCGTCGGGCCGATCGACGCGGTGGTCGGCGAGCTGGTGGGCAAGAACCTGATCGCCGCGTTGCGCGAGGCGCTCTCCAACGCGTTCAGGCATGCCGAGGCCTCGCGGATCGAGGTGGTCCTGGACGCCACCGTCACCCTGGCCGACGGGCGGCCCGGGGTCCGGCTGGCGGTCGCCGACGACGGGGTGGGCATCCCCGATGGCGGCCGCCGCAGCGGACTGCGGAATCTACGGCGGCGCGCCGAGTCGCTGGGCGGCGCGAGCTCGTACGGCCCGGGCATCGGCGAGGCCGGCGGCGGGACCACCCTGGTGTGGGAGGCGCCGCTCTAGGGCGTCACTTTCGGAGCTGTCTGCCTCAGGCCCGGTCCGTAGTCGCCGTCTCGGAGTCCGTCGGGATCTGCCGGGACGCGATCCGCTCGGCCAGGATGCGTTCGATGACCACCGCGACCCCGTCCTCGTTGTTGGCCGTCGTACGGCCGGACGCGGCCGCGATGACATCGGGATGGGCGTTGTCCATCGCGAAGGAGGTGCCTGCCCAGCTGAGCATCTCCACGTCGTTCGGCATGTCTCCGAACGCGACGACCTCGGCGGGGGAGATGCCCCGCTCGGCGCAGCAGAGTGCCAGCGTGCTGGCCTTGGAGACGCCCGGTCCGCTGATCTCCAGCAAAGAGGTCGGGCTGGACCGGGTGATCGAGGCGTGCGCCCCGGCGGATTCGCGGGCCAGTACGAGGAACTCGTCCGGGGCGAGCTCGGCATGGTGGGCGAGCAGCTTGAGGACCGGAGCGGCGGTGTCGTCCGTCTCGTCCCGCAGCAGCTGCTCGGCGGTGCCGATGTGGGCCGCGGGGTCCTTGAAGAACGGCGGATACGCAGGCTCGTAGTTGATGCCCGTGGTCAGCTCGACCGCGAAGGAGGTGCCGGGAGCGGCAGCGCGCAGCGCGTCCACCACAGCCAGCGCGGCTACCCGTGGAAGTGCGCGGACCTGGACGAACTCTCGTCCGGCGTGCAGGTCGACCACGGCCGCGCCGTTCGCGCAGATCGCGAGGCCGTGTCCGTGGACGTGGTCGCTGACCACGTCCATCCAGCGTGCGGGGCGACCGGTGACGAAGAAGACCTCGATCCCGGCCTCCTCGGCGGCGGCAAGAGCGGCGATGGTGCGGGGCGAGACGGACTTGTCGTCGCGCAGCAGGGTGCCGTCGAGGTCGGTGGCGATGAGCCGGGGCGCGGGGGTTGGCCCGTCCGGGCGCTGGGGAGCCGAGGTCACGGCTCCATCTTCGCCCATGGGCCGCATGCGGCGGACCATGATCGACTGGCTCGGAGGGGGCAGATTGCCGCATGCGGTGGACGGCGGGTGGATGTTTCACGTGAAACATCCACCCGCGGGTCATATGGGCCGTGTTTCACGTGAAACAAGCCTCGGGAGCCACCGGAGCCCCGAGGCGGCGGCACGCGATGCGCGGGGAAGGCAGCCGTCGGCCTAGGCTCACCTGTATGAGCCTGCGTCTGAGTACGGTGATCCTTCCGGTCCGTCGATGGCACGAGGGAGGGCGTGACCAGTGGTCGCGCGCCGAACGCCTCGGCTTCCACACCGCCTACACCTACGACCATCTCTCCTGGCGGACCTTCCGCGACGGCCCGTGGTTCGGCGCCGTGCCCACGCTGACCGCCGCGGCCGCGGCCACCGAGCGGGTGCGTCTGGGCACGCTCGTCACGTCGCCGAACTTCCGCCACCCGGTGACCCTGGCCAAGGAGCTCGTCACGCTGGACGACGTCTCGGGTGGTCGCGTCACACTCGGGATCGGCGCGGGCGGCAACGGCTTCGACGCGACCGTTCTGGGACAGGAGTCCTGGACCCCGCGCGAGCGCGCCGACCGGTTCGGCGAGTTCGTTCCGCTGCTGGACCGGTTGCTGACCGAGGGGGCCGTGAGCCACTCTGGAACCTTCTACTCGGCGGAGGAGGCCCGCAACCTTCCCGGCTGTGTGCAGCGGCCGCGCCTGCCCTTCGCGATTGCCGCCACCGGACCGCGCGGGATGCGGCTGGCCGCCCGGCACGGCCAGGCCTGGGTGACCACAGGTGACCCGAAACTCTTCGAGAACGGCACCCCGGCGCAGTCGCTGGAAGCCCTGCGCGGGCAGATCGACCGGTTGGAGAAGGCCGTTGTGGAGGTCGGGCGGGATTCCGAGCCCGTGGAGAAGATCCTCCTGACGGGATTCACACCCGAACGCAGCACCCTGCTGGAGTCCGTGGACGCCTTCGTCGACTTCGCGGGCCGCCACCAGGCGCTCGGTTTCACGGAACTCGTGATCCACGCGCCGATCCCCGACTCCGACTTCGCGGCGGACGAGGCCGTCTTCGAGCGGATCGCGACGGAGGCCCTGGCCCAACTGGACGCCTGAGCCCACCGGGCCCTACGGGAAGCGCAGGAAGGCCGGCGGTACCGCGTCCACGAGCCAGACCCCGTTGGCGCTGATGCGGAAGACGTGACCGGCCGCGCGCATGGCGTGCGCGTCCACGGCGAGCACCACCGGGCGGCCGCGCCGGGCCCCGACGCGGTTCGCGGTCTCCCGGTCGGGGGACAGGTGTACGTGGTGCCGGGCCATCGGACGCAGGCCCTCGACGCGGATCGTGCCCAGGGCGGCGGCCACCGTGCCGTGGTAGAGGTACGCGGGCGGTTCGGCCTCCGGGAGGTCGAGGTCCACGGCGACGGTGTGCCCCTGGCTGGCCCGGATCCTGGTGCCGTCGACGGCGAACCGCTGCTTGTCGTTGGCGGCCACCACGTGGTCGAGCTCCGCGCGGTTGAAAGGGAAGCCGTGGTCGGCGGCGGCGCTCAGCAGGTCGTCGATCTCCACCCAGCCGTGCGCGTCGAGCACCAGTCCGATCCGTTCCGGCTGATGGCGCAGGTGTTTCGAGACGTATTTGGACACCTTCACGGTGCGTCTGTCGTCCATGCCCCCAGCGTGCCCGTACGGAGGGCCTCGCGGCAGGGATTTTCCGGGTACCGGTCCGCGGTGGACACCCTCTACCGCTCTTCCAAGATACGGAATACATTTTCCGCTGCCACTTCGTCCCGGGGGAGGACCCATGACGGCCCGTACGTCGCTGCCACGCCGCGCGGCTGCCGAACTCATCGGTACCGCCGGCCTGCTCGTGGTCGTGATCGGTTCCGGCATCCAGGCGGCCGCACTCAGCGGCGACGCCGGTGTCGCCCTCCTCGCCAACTCGCTGGCCTCCGCGATCGGGCTGGGGCTGATCATCACCCTCTTCGGGCCGCTGTCGGGAGCGCACCTCAACCCGGTCGTCACCCTCACCTCCTGGTGGGCGCGGCGTACCGGCGGCGAAGGCCTCACCGCCCGGGAGGCCCTCGTGTACACCGTGTCCCAGACCGCCGGCGCCATCGGCGGCGCGGTCCTCGCGGAGGGCATGTTCGGCCGGGTCCCGGGGGCGTTCGCGACCCAGGTCCGCGATGGCGGGCATCTGCTCGTCGGTGAGGTGGTCGCCACGGCGGGGCTCGTCCTCGTCATCCAGGGCCTCGGCCGCAGCGGGCGTCCCAAGCTCGTCCCGGCCGCGGTCGCCGCCTATGTCGCCGCCGCGATCTGGTTCACCTCCTCCGGCTCCTTCGTCAACCCGGCGGGCACTGTCGGACGCAGTTTCACCGACTCCTTCACCGGGATCGCTCCGCAGTCGCTGCCGGGCTTCGTCGCCGCCCAGCTGGTCGGCTGCGCCGTCGGTCTCCTGCTCGCGACCCTCCTCTACGGGAAGAACCCGCCCGCCTCGGCGCCCACGACCCGCACCGCGCCCGCGGCCGAGCCGCCGGCCACCCCTCGGGCCGGGTCCCCGACCCTGCCCGGGACCGTGTCCGTGACTCCGCCCGCGGCCTCCGCCGAGGCCGGGCCCCGGGACGTCCCCGGTACCAGCAAGGCGGCGTACCGGCCCATAGGTTGAGACGGAACCCCCGTTGCCCACAGGCGAGGGGCACTTGTCCACAGCCGTTTGGGCGGGTTTCGGCGGCAATTACATGATCCGCCCTGTGGACTACTGACCGGCCCGTCCCGGCCGCCCGGCGCCCCCGACGCGGCTCGGCGCCCGGCCGCTACCCCTCGCCCCGGCGCGCCAGGTCGTTCATCATCCGGGCCTGCAGCTCCCGCTCCGTCGCGGCCCGGACGAACTCCGCCACGTTCTCGGCGCCCACCAGCTCCTGCACCGCCCGCACCGTAGCGGCCGGCAGCGCCACCGGCGCGAGACCCCTCGGCTGCGGCGGGCCGGCGGCCCCGAGGTGCCGCTGGAGGTGCCGGGTCGCGAACAGCCGCATCGCGCGAGCCAGCTCCGCGTCCACGGTCTGCTGGGCCAGCGGGCGCAGCCGCCGCACCATCGTGGCGGCCTCCGCAGCGTCCGCGTCCGTCGGAGGCACCTGCCCGAGATAGCGGGCGAAGACGTGCTCGGTGGTGAACTCAAGGAATCGCGTGGCGATGTGCTCCACCTGTCCCCGCAGCTCCCGCAGGTGCCCGGTGATCGCCGGCAGCGGCACCCCGGCCGCGTACAGTTCGGCGGCCACCGCCAGCTCCTGCGGCGAGGGCACCAGGAACTGGTCCGGGCGTCCCGGGATCCGCTCCAGCACCCCGAGGTCGCAGGCCTCGCCGACCGCGTCGTCGTCGGGCCGGCCGCCGAACCGTCGGTTCAGCTCCTCCCGGGATATCCGGGCCGCCTCCTCGTCGGTCCACGGCCCGTGCACCTCGGCGACCAGGCCCAGGACGCCGCCCAGCCCGCGCCCCGCGTCCCAGGCCTCCAGCAGCTCCTTGATGGAGGCCAGGGTGTAGCCGCGGTCCAGCAGGTCCGCGATCTGGCGCAGCCGAGCCAGATGCGTGTCCCGGTAGACGTTCGAACGCCCCCGCCGCTCCGGCTTCGGCAGCAGGCCCCGGTCCTGGTAGGCGCGGATCGTGCGGACCGTCGCCCCGCTGTGGTGCGCCAAATCCTCGATCCGGTACTCGGCTACTGCCTGATCGGACAATCCCGGCTCCCTACGACATCGCGGCTCGGCCGACCGCGCCCGCGGCGGTCCGGGCGGCGGGCGAGGCCGCGAGGCGCTCGACCGCCCTGCGCAGCGAGCCCTCCTGCGAGGGATGGTACGACCGCCGGCAGGAGCGGGGTATGCCCGTACCGTGCTCTCTGCTCGCCGGGGCGATCGGATACGGGTCGGTCCGCGTCGCCGTACCCGCGAGCCCGTTCACAACCGCGGTTCCAGCCTCGCCAGGGCCCGCAGCGTGCGCGGGGCGAAGCGGGACAGCCACAGCGCCCCCTTGGACTCAGGGGTCACGGGGACCACGGCCTCGTTGTGGACCACGGCCCGCAGGATCGCGTCGGCGACCTTCTCCGGCGGAAAGTTGCGCAGTCCGTACAGGCGCGAGGAGCGCTGCTGGCGCCGCTTCTCCTCCGCCTCGTCCACCCCGGCGAAGCGCGACGTGGCGGTGATGTTGGTGTTGACGATGCCGGGGCAGATGGCGGAGACACCGATCGACTTCGAGGCCAGTTCCGCGCGCAGGCACTGCGACAGCATCAGCACGGCGGCCTTCGAGGTGCTGTAGGCGGGTAGGGTCCTGGACGGCAGGTAGGCGGCGGCCGAGGCGGTGTTGACGATGTGTCCGCCCTGGCCCCGGTCGGCCATCTGCTTGCCGAATATCCGGCAGCCGTGGATGACCCCCCAGAGGTTGACGTCGAGGACCTTCCTCCAGTCCTCCGCGCTGGTGTCGAGGAAGGACCCGGACAGGCCGATGCCGGCGTTGTTGACGAGGACGTCGACGATGCCGTACTCGGCGGCGACCCTCGCCGCGAGCTTCTCCATCGCCTGCTCGTCGCTGACGTCCGCGCACTCGCCCCAGGCGTCGGGAGCGCCGACCAGGCGGGCCATGTCCGCGGTGCGCTCCGCGCCCTCGGCGTCCCGGTCCACGGCCACCACCCGGGCCCCGGCTTCCGCGAAGGCGAAGGCGGTGGCGCGGCCGATGCCGCTGGCGGCGCCGGTCACCAGGACCAATTGGCCGCTGAACCGGTCGGCGTACCTGCCCGGTGCCTTCCGCTCGGGGGCCCGGCGCGCCGGCTCCTCCCGGGAGGTGACGAACTCGCCGATCCACGCGGCCAACTGGTCGGGGCGGGTCCGCGGCACCCAGTGCTTGGCGGGCAGGGTGCGCCGCACCAGGTCGGGGGCCCACAGCTCCAGCTCGTCGTAGAGCCGCTCGGACAGGAAGGCGTCCTCGGTGGGGGTGATCAGCTGCACCGGTACGTGCGCGTAGGCGTCGGGGCGCGGCCGGCGCAGCCGGGGCCGGACGTTGTCGCGGTAGAGCCACGCGCCGTGTGCCGCGTCCGAGGGGAGCGAGGCCGTCGGGTAGGGGCCTGCCGGCACCTTCTCCACGCGCTGGAGCACGGCGGGCCACCGCTTGCCGAGCGGACCGCGCCAGGCGAGCTCCGGCAGCACCGGGGTGTGGAGCAGGTACACGTACCAGGACTTGGCGCCCTGCCCGAGCAGCTGCGCCACCCGGCGAGGGGTGGGCCGCGCCATCCGCTTCTTGATCCAGTGCCCGAAGTGGTCGAGGGAGGGGCCCGACATCGAGGTGAAGGAGGCGATCCGCCCCTCGGTGCGGGCGACCGTCGCGAACTCCCAGCCCTGCACGGATCCCCAGTCGTGGCCGACCAGGTGAACCGGTCGGTCCGGGCTGACGGCGTCCGCCACGGCCAGGAAGTCGTCGGTCAGCTTCTCCAGGGTGAAGCCGCCGCGCAGCGGCTGCGGCGCCGTGGACCGGCCGTGGCCGCGGACGTCGTACAGCACGACGTGGAAGCGGGTCGCGAGCCGCTCGGCGACCTCCGACCACACCTCCTTGCTGTCCGGGTAGCCGTGCACGAGCACGACGGTGGGCCGGCTCGCGTCGCCGAGCTCGGCGACGCACAGCTCGATGCCACCGGTCCGCACCCGGCGCTCGCGTGCCCCGGCGGGTCCCGCGGTTCCTGTCTCGCTCATGCTCTCCACCCCGTCCGTCCCGTCCGTGTCGTCCCTGCCGCGCGCTGCGCCCCCGCTGTTCATGCTGCCTTCTCCTCGGCCCAGCGCCGCACGTGCGGCAGGTCGTCGTCGAGCCAGTACGCGCTCTCCAGGGGGTCGCGCGAGTCGGTGACGACCAGGATCTCCTCGAACTTCGCGCCCGTTCCCCGGAAGCCGAGGTGTGGTTCCACCGCCCACAGCCCGGGCTGCGGTGGATGGTCGGAGAAGCGGTACGGGCTCCACAACGGGGACCAGCCCTCGCGGTGCCCGTGCAGTGCGTCACTGGCCAGCCCCTTGAGGGACTGGGCGCCGAACCCGAACGCCGTGGGTGACCAGCGGCGCTCCCTGACGGGGCCGATCTTGTGGGCGATGACGCCGAAGGGGTAGGCGCGGTGCCGGTTGGCGTACCCCTGCCGCGTCATCAGCCGTTCGACGTTCTCGTATATCTCGCGCAGCGAGCGGCGCTCCCGGACCTGCTCCAGGATCAGCTCGCGGTGCGCCCGCAGGTCGGACATGAGCCGGTCCTGCACGGGATTGAGCCCGAGGCTGCCCGAATAGCCGACATCGGCCGCGCAGCCCTTGAACACCGGTGCCATGTCGAGGATGAACGGCATGCCCGGCTCCAGCTTCCGGTTGGTCGGGAAGAACTGCAGGGGGATCTTGAAGTCGGCGAAGGCGGTGCGGTCCCCGAACCAGGCGAAGGGCAGGTGGAACCAGTCCCGCACGCCGCGCTCGCGCAGCCACTCGCGCTGCATGCGCGCCGCCTCGCGCTCGGTCGTACCGGGGCGCAGCTGCGCGGCGACGGTCTCCGCGCACTCGTACGCGAGCCGCTGAACTTCCCTGAAGCCGCGCAGCTCGGCGGTGAGTCGATCGGTGCGTTGCTTGGTGTCCCCAGCCATGCCAGCAGTCCCGTCCCTGTAGCCGTACGCGCCCGTAACTTGACACTGATGAATGTGACAATGACCGGAGATCACGTCAAGGGCCGTGCACGGACCTGTGGACAAAGTTGACCGGAGCACATCAGCCTCCAGTACGGGTATGTACGCCTCAAGGCGGAGACGGGATCCCACTCCAGGTCTGACGTTTCGCGGCGGCTGCCCCACTAACGTCGAAGCCGTGACTGTCATCGCGACCGAAAGCCTGAGCAAGCGGTATCCCCGAGTGACCGCCCTCGACCGGCTCTCCCTGGACATCGGGCCCGGTGTGACCGGCCTCGTGGGTGCCAATGGAGCCGGCAAGTCCACGCTGATCAAAATTCTGCTGGGACTGTCCCCCGCCACCGAGGGCAGCGCCGCCGTGCTCGGCCTCGATGTCGCCACGCATGGCGGTGCCATCCGTGAACGCGTCGGCTACATGCCCGAGCACGACTGCCTGCCACCCGACGTCTCGGCCACCGAGTTCGTCGTCCACATGGCCCGCATGTCCGGGCTCCCCCCGACGGCCGCCCGTGAGCGCACCGCTGACACCCTGCGCCATGTCGGGCTCTACGAAGAGCGGTACCGCCCCATCGGCGGCTACTCCACCGGCATGAAACAGCGCGTCAAGCTCGCCCAAGCGCTCGTCCACGACCCCCAACTGGTCCTTCTCGACGAGCCCACCAACGGCCTCGACCCGGTCGGACGCGACGAGATGCTCGGCCTGATCCGACGCGTCTACACCGACTTCGGCATCTCCGTCCTGGTCACCTCCCACCTCCTCGGCGAGCTGGAGCGGACCTGCGACCACGTCGTGGTCGTCGACGGCGGCAAGCTCCTGCGGTCGAGCTCCACCAGCGACTTCACCCAGACCACCACGACCCTCGCGGTCGAGGTCACCGACTCCGACACCCACCCGGACGGCACCACCGCCCTGCGCAAGGCGCTCACCGAGGCGGGAGTCACCCTGCACGCCGGCGAGGAGCAGGGGCTGCCCGGCGCCGGCCACATCCTGCTCGTTGAGGCCACCGGCGACCACACCTACGACCAGGTTCGCGACATCGTCGCCGACCTGGGGATCGGCCTGGTGCGGATGGAACAGCGCCGGCACCACATCGCCGAGGTCTTCCGCGACAACGACCCGTCCGCCCAGCTCATCCAGCAGAAGGGAGCCGGTTCCGATGGCGCCTGACACCTCGACCCAGATCCACAACATCGGCTACCGGTCCTACGACGGCCCCCGCCTCGGCCGTGCCTACGCCCGCACGTCGCTCTTCTCGCAGTCCCTGCGGGGCGCCTACGGACTGGGCCGCTCGGCCAAGTCCAAGGTCCTTCCCATGATTCTCTTCGCGGTGATGTGCGTCCCCGCACTGATCATCGTCGCGGTGGCCATCGCGGTACCCGGCTCCACCGACCTGCCGATCAAGTACACGACGTACGCCCTCACCACGCAGGTCATCATCGGCCTGTACCTCGCCTCCCAGGCCCCGCAGTCCGTCTCCCGCGACCTGCGCTTCAAGACGGTGCCGCTCTACTTCTCGCGACCCATCGAACGCGTCGACTACGTTCTGGCCAAGTACGCGGCCATGGCCTCGGCGCTGTTCATCCTCACTGCCACCCCGCTGCTGATCATGTGGATCGGCGCGCTGCTGGCGAAGTTCGACTTCGGTGACCAGACCAAGGGATTCGGGCAGGGACTCGTGTCGGTTCTGCTGCTGTCGCTGCTCTTCTCCGGCCTCGGACTGGTCATGGCCGCACTCACCCCCCGCCGCGGGTTCGGTGTCGCCGCGGTCATCGGGTTGCTGCTCATCCCCTACGGCGCCGTGTCCACGGTGCAGGCCGTCGCCTACTCAACCGGTGCCAACGGCGCCATCGAGTGGATGGGCCTGTTCTCCCCGATCAGCCTGATCGACGGTGTCCAGACCGCCTTCCTCGGCGCCACCTCCGCCTTCCCCGGCGGAGAGGGCCCCGGCGCAGGCACCGGCGTCGTCTATCTGCTGGTCGTTCTCGGCCTCATCGTCGGCTCCTACGCCGCCCTGATGGCCCGCTACCGGAAGGCCGGGCTGTGACCACCATCGACATCGACCACACGTCCCGCTGGTTCGGAAACGTCGTCGCCGTCAACGACGTGACCATGACCATCGGACCCGGCGTCACCGGCCTGCTGGGCCCCAACGGCGCGGGCAAGTCCACGCTCATCAACATGATGGGCGGTTTCCTCGCCCCCTCGACCGGCACCGTCACCCTCGACGGCACACCGATCTGGCGCAACGAGCAGGTCTACAAGCAGGTGGGCGTCGTGCCCGAGCGCGAGGCCATGTACGACTTCCTCACCGGCCGGGAGTTCGTCCTGGCCAACGCCGAACTGCACGGCCTCGACGAGGCGCAGGCCCAGCGGGCCCTGGCCACGGTCGAGATGCAGTACGCCCAGGACCGCAAGATCTCCACGTACTCCAAAGGCATGCGCCAGCGGGTGAAGATGGCGTCCGCCCTGGTCCACGACCCGTCCGTACTGCTCCTCGACGAGCCGTTCAACGGCATGGACCCGCGCCAGCGCATGCAGCTGATGGACCTGCTGCGGCGCATGGGCGACGAAGGACGCACCGTCCTGTTCTCCTCCCACATCCTGGAGGAGGTCGAACAGCTCGCCTCCCACATCGAGGTGGTCGTTGCGGGGCGCCACGCGGCCTCCGGCGACTTCCGCAAGATCCGCCGACTGATGACGGACCGCCCGCACCGCTACCTCGTCCGCTCCTCCGACGACAGGGCCCTTGCCGCGGCCCTGATCGCCGACCCCTCCACCGCGGGCATCGAGGTCGACCTCAAGGAAGGCGCGCTGCGCATCCAGGCTGTCGACTTCGGCCGCTTCACCGAGCTGCTGCCCCGCGTGGCCCGGCAGCACGGCATCCGACTGCTGACGGTCTCGCCCTCCGACGAGTCCCTTGAGTCGGTCTTCTCCTACCTCGTCGCGGCCTGAAAGGAGCTGGCACCCCGATGTACAACCCCACCGTTGCCCGGCTCACCTACCGGGCCCTGCTCGGCCGGCGTCGCGCGCTGATCCTCTTCGCGCTGCCCGCCCTGCTGATCGTCATCGCCATCGCCGTGCGCGCCTTCACGGGCGTGGACGACAAGGTCGCCGCGGACCTCCTCGGAGGCTTCGCCCTCGCCACGATGGTCCCCCTGATCGGTGTCATCGCCGGTACGGGCGCCATCGGCCCCGAGATCGACGACGGCTCGATCGTCTACCTGCTCGCCAAGCCGGTGAAGCGTCCGACGATCATCATGACCAAGCTGATCGTCGCCATCGCCGTCACCATGGCCTTCTCCGCGATCCCCACACTGATCGCCGGCTTCATCCTCAACGGCAACGGCCAGCAGATCGCCGTCGCCTACACCGTGGCCGCCCTCGTCGCCTCGATCGCCTACAGCGCGCTGTTCCTGCTGCTGGGCACCATCAGCCGGCACGCGGTCGTCTTCGGCCTGGTCTACGCCCTGATCTGGGAATCGCTCTTCGGCAGCCTGGTCTCCGGTGCCAAGACCCTCAGCGTCCAGCAGTGGGCCCTGTCCCTCGCCGAGAAGGTCGCGGGTCCGGGCTATGTCGACGCCACCGTCGCCCTGCCCACCGCGGTGGTCCTCCTCGCCGTGGTCACCGTCGGAGCCACCTACTACGCGGGTCAGAAGCTGCGTCGACTGACCCTGGCAGGCGAGGAGTAGGCCCAGGCGGGTCGTCATCGGTGCCTGATCGAGTCGCGTGAAACGCAGCCGACGTTTCACGTGAAACACAGCCACCGTTTCACGTGAAACACGACTGATCGGCTCCGCCCTACTGCTCCAGGTACGAAGGGGCCGCCGGATCCACGGCCGAGGCGAGGGAAATTCGCTGGTACGGGGAGTGGGCGAGGGGCAGAGTGAGTCGTGCGGGGAGCAACAAAAGGTCCGGGGAAGCCACTTCGAGCGCGCCTTGCGGCGCGGGCTTCCCCGGACCTCTCGTACGTGATGGGCCGCTCCGGCTACGCGGCGCCCAGCAGGCGCTCCAGCACCACCGCGATGCCGTCCTCCGCGTTGGAGGTCGTCACCTCGTCGGCCACTGCCTTGAGTTCCACGTGCGCGTTGGCCATCGCCACCCCGTGCGCCGCCCAGCCGAACATCGGGATGTCGTTGGGCATGTCACCGAAGGCGATCGTCTCCGCGGCTTTCACCCCGAGCCGGCGCGCGGCCAGCGACAGGCCGGTGGCCTTGGTCAGCCCCAGCGGCAGGATCTCCACGATGCCGGGACCCGCCATGACGATGTCGACCAGGCTGCCGGCCGTCTGCCGGGCCGCCTTGACGAGCGCGTCGTCGTCCAGCTCCGGGTGCTGGATGTACAGCTTGTTCAGCGGGGCGGTCCACACCGCGGCGGTGTCCTCCAGGTAGAGGGCCGGGAGGCCTTCCTGGACCTGGTAGCCGGGGCCGAACAACACCTCGCCGTCGACTCCGTCCCGACTGGCGGCCAGCGCCAGCGGACCGATCTCCGCCTCGATCTTCGACAGCGCCAGACCGGCCAGCTGCCGGTCGAGTGTCACCGAGGTGAGCAGCCGGTGCGCGCCGGCGTCGTAGACCTGCGCCCCCTGGCCGCACACGGCGATTCCCTTGTAGCCGAGATCGTCGAGCACATGCCGGGTCCACGGCACGGCACGGCCGGTGACGACGATGTGCGCCGCGCCCGCCGCGGTGGCCCCGACCAGCGCTTCACGCGTGCGTTCCGAGATCGTGTCGTCGGGGCGCAGCAGCGTGCCGTCGAGGTCGGTGGCGACGAGCTTGTAGGGAAACGGGGCCGGGCTCACTTGTTGATCGGCTCCAGGAACTCGCGCCCGCCGAGGTAGGGACGGAGCACCGCGGGCACCCGTACCGAACCGTCGGCCTGCTGGTGGTTCTCCAGGATCGCGACGATCGTGCGCGGTACGGCGCACAGCGTTCCGTTCAGTGTGGACAGCGGCTGGGTCTTCTTGCCGTCCCGGTAGCGGATGGACAGGCGGCGGGCCTGGAATCCGTTGCAGTTCGAGGCGGAGGTCAGCTCGCGGTACTTGCCCTGCGTGGGGATCCAGGCCTCGCAGTCGAACTTGCGCGAGGCGGAGGCCCCCAGGTCACCGGTGGCGACGTCGATCACCTGGAACGGCAGCTCCAGGCTGGTCAGCCACTGCTTCTCCCAGTCGAGGAGACGCTGGTGCTCGGCCTCGGCCTCCTCCGGCGCGACGTACGAGAACATCTCGACCTTGTCGAACTGGTGGACGCGGAAGATGCCGCGGGTGTCCTTGCCGTACGTACCGGCCTCGCGGCGGAAGCAAGGCGAGAAGCCGGCGTACCGCAGCGGCAGCTTGTCGGCCTCGATGATCTCGTCCATGTGGTACGCGGCGAGCGGGACCTCGGAGGTGCCGACCAGGTAGTAGTCGTCCTTCTCCAGGTGGTAGACGTTCTCCGCGGCCTGACCGAGGAAGCCGGTGCCTTCCATGGCGCGGGGGCGGACCAGCGCCGGGGTCAGCATCGGGATGAAGCCGGCCTCGGTGGCCTGCGCGATGGCCGCGTTGACGAGCGCCAGCTCCAGGAGCGCACCTACACCGGTCAGGTAGTAGAAGCGTGACCCCGACACCTTGGCGCCGCGCTCGACGTCGATGGCACCCAGGGATTCACCGAGCTCCAAGTGGTCCTTGGGTGCGAAGCCTTCCGCGGCGAAGTCGCGGATCGTGCCGTGCGTCTCCAGGACGCTGAAATCCTCCTCACCGCCGACCGGGACGTCCTCGTGGACGATGTTGCCCAGCTGGAGGAGGAGCTGCTTGGCGGCCTCATCGGCCTCGTTCTGCTCGGCCTCGGCGGCCTTCACGTCCTGCTTGAGCTGCTCGGCCTTTTTCAGCAGCTCGGCCCGTTCCTCGGGAGAGGCTTTCGGGATGAGTTTGCCGAGCGACTTCTGCTCGTTGCGCAGTTCGTCGAAGCGCATGCCGGAGGACCTGCGGCGCTCATCGGCGGAGAGCAATGCGTCGACGAGCTCGACGTCCTCTCCACGGGCGCGCTGCGAGGCGCGGACACGGTCAGGGTCTTCACGGAGCAGCCGGAGGTCAATCACCCCTCCAGGCTACCGGGCGGGGGTTCCTGGGATCACACCGATATCACGCTGCGTGTCGCTATGTCCCAATTGCCGCGAATAGATAAGTCTCGGCGGTCGGCCGGAAGTGATCTGCGGTGGAGGGCCGATGAAAGGGTCCCATTCTCCGAAATGGTGCATGGCGCCTTCGCCGCGGCGGACTGTCTACAGGCCGGGAAAGGCTTCTTTGTCCACAGGTAATACCGCCGACCCCAGGTTATCCACAGGCTGTGTGGCGTGTCTGTGGACACGGATACAGATCAGTCGTCACGGGTGCGAGGGTCCCGGAATTGAGTGCTCAAACCGCCCGCACACACTCATTCGGGTGGGAATGACTCGCCCAAAGAGTTGATCGGCGATACGTGGGTGACAGCGTTCACCCTCCGCTCGCCAGCGCGATACCTGGGTCTCCGGGCCGATTTGTCGACCTTGTCGCGTTACCGTGTCGACTTGTCCCCAGGCTCGCCCTCGCGCCTGTGGATAACTCTGTGGACAGTGGACGAAGGTTCTAAGCCCGCCCGTCGAGGCAGCGCGTCAGCCAGTCGGAGGCAGCCGTGAAATCGCCGTCGGAGGTGCCCGGCCGCGGCGCACGGACGTCACTCTGCGCGATGCCCGCCCGCGGATAGGACCCCAGGAAGCGCACCTGGGGGCACGTGCGCTTGAGGCCCATGAGGGCCTCGCTGACACGCCGGTCGGAGATGTGCCCCTCGGCGTCGACGGCGAAGCAGTAGTTGCCGATGCCCTCGCCGGTCGGCCGGGACTGGATCAGCATCAGGTTGACCCCGCGCACGGCGAACTCCTGGAGGAGTTCGAGGAGCGCGCCGGGGTGGTCGTCTCCGAGCCACAGCATCACGGAGGTCTTGTCCGCCCCGGTCGGAGCGGAGGGCCGGGCGGGGCGGCCCACGAGCACGAAGCGGGTCTCCGCGTTCTCGGCGTCGTGGATCTCGGTGACCAGGGGGACCAACCCGTAGGTGGCCGCCGCGAACTCGCCGGCGAAGGCGGCGTCGAAGCGCCCCTCCTGCACCAGGCGGGCACCGTCCGCGTTGGAGGCGGCGGACTCCCACACGGCGTCCGGCAGGTGGGCCCGGAGCCAGTTGCGCACCTGCGGCTGCGCGACCGGGTGCCCGGTGACGGTCTTGACGTCCGACAGGGCCGTCCCGGGACGGACGAGCAGCGCGAAGGCGATGGGCAGCAGCACTTCGCGGTAGATCATCAGCGGTTCGCCCGAGGCCAGTTCGTCGAGGGTGGCGGTGACCCCGCCCTCCACCGAATTCTCGATCGGGACGAGCGCGGCTGCGGCTTCACCGTTGCGCACGGCGTCCAGGGCGGCCGGTACCGACACCATCGGGACGAGCTCCCGGGTGGCGGCTTCCGGCAGAGTGCGCAGGGCGGCTTCGGTGAAAGTGCCCTCGGGACCGAGATACGTGAAGCGGGTGGCCGACATGGGATCAGCCTAGTGCCGGGCTGCCCGCCGCACGGGTCCTGTTCATCCTTCGAGCAGCCGCTGCCCGACGTACTCCCCGCTGCGGGGTCCGGGCGGCACGGCGTACAGGCCGCTGGACTCGTGCCGGATGAATGCCGACAGCGCGTCCCCCCGGTCGAGCTTGCGCTGCACGGGCACGAACCCGCGCAGCGGGTCCGCCTGCCAGCAGACGAAGAGCAGCCCGGCGTCGGGGGCCCCGTCGGAGCCGATCCCGTCGTGGAAGGAGAAGGGGCGCCGCAGCATGGCCGCCCCTCCGTTCTGTTCCGGGGCCGAGATCCGGGCATGGGCGTTCGACGGGATGACGGGCTTCCCGTCCGCCCCGAGCTTGTCGAGCGCCATCTCGGTGGTCTCGCCACCGCCGGTCAACGGGGCGCCCGTGGCCTTGGTCCGGCCGATGACCCGCTCCTGCTGCTCCAGGGGCTGGCTGTCCCAGTCGTCGAGGAGCATTCGGATGCGCCGGACGACGGCGTAGGAGCCGCCGCCCATCCAGGCGTGCTCGACGGGTCCGGGGCCTGCGTCGGGAACGAAGACCCGACGATCGAAATCGGGTTCCGCGGGCTTCGGGTTGCCGGTGCCGTCGATCTGACCCATGAGGTTGCGCGCGGTCATCGGGGTGTCGGTGGCCCCGGGTGAGCGGTTGAAGCCGTTCATCAGCCATCGCACCCGTGCGGCCTCGCCGGCGTCCTTCTGCACAGCGCGCAGGGCGTGGAACGCGACGAGTCCGTCGTTCGCGCCGATCTGGACCCACAGGTCGCCGTTGCTGCGCCGCTCGTCGAGCCGGTCCGAGGAGAAGTCCGGCAGGGGGTCCAACGCGGTGGGCCTCCGTGCGGTGAGCCCGGTGCGGTCGAAGAAGGAGTGCCCGAATCCGAAGGTGACCGTGAGGGAGGAGGGACCGGCGTCCAGGGCGATGCCGGTGTCGGTGGTCGCGGCGGTCTCCCCCGCCATGAGCCGCCGGGCGGTGTCGGACCAGCGCCGCAGCAGTGCGGCCGCCTCCGTACGACCCGCTCCGGGAGCGAGGTCGAAGGCGACGAGGTGCCCCTTGGCCTGGAGCGGGGTGGTGATACCGGCCTGGTGGTCCCCGTGGAAGGCGACCTCGGTGGCACCGAGCGAGCTCAGGCTGCCGGGGGAGCCCGCGGCGCTGCCGCTCGCGGGCCCGGCCAGCGCCGAGTGCGCGAGGGCGCCGCCGGCGGCGCCGAGTGTGAGCCCGGCGGCGCCTGCGGCGCCGACGGTGCCCAGCAGTCGGCGCCGGGAGATCTCGATGTCGGGGTTGCTCACGGTCACGCTGGTCAGCCGATCTTCACGGTCTTCTGGACGGTCGTCTGGTCGATGTCAGAGGTACGGACGGTCACTTCGATGCGCCATTCGCCGGCGAGCGGCAGCTGGACCCCGGACGCGGTCCAATGGCCGGGGGCGGCCCGGTCGGGGACCAGCGGCAGGGGGCCGATGTCCTTGGCGGGAAGGGTGAAGGAGACCTTGGCCTCGGGGAGGTCGAGGGGTTTCCCGTCGGGGGAGTCGGCCCAGAGGTGAAGGGTGTTGGAACCGACCCGTCCGGGATCGAGTTCGAGTCGGACACTTCCCTTGCCGCTGGGGCCGCCCGTGTCGAAGGGCAGGGTGATTTTGACGGCGCGGTCGGGGACGGCCGTCGCGGAGGAGCCCCGTCCCGCTTCCTGCTGTGCTGCGCGGCCCGGCTCCGTGCTCGTCAGGACGGTGGTGACGGCGAGCAGGACCACGGCTACGGCCGCCTCCGCGAGAACGGAGCGGCGCAGCCCGGCCCGGTCGGGGTCCGCGTCCCGGACTCGCTTCTCGCGTGCGTGGGCGAGGACGGCGCGCTGCCGGGCGAGCTGCGCCGCGCGTTCGGGGCCCACGGCGCCAGTAGCGGCCTCCCCCACGGCTTCGGCAGCGGTCCCGCCCACGGCTTCGGCCGCGTCCGATGTTTCACGTGAAACATCGGGGCGGGCCGGACCGGTTCCGGCGGTTTCACGTGAAACATCGACGGCCGGGCCAGGATCCGCCCCCGTACCCGCCGCTGCCGTCCGAGCCGCCGTCCTGGCTGCCGGCGCGGCCTCCGCCTCCGCCCCCTCCGCCAGCCGGCCGGTCCACTTCCGCGACATGTAAGCGATGCCGATGAGGACGGCGACAAGCCCCACCTTGAGGAGCAGCAGCCGCCCGTACTCGGTGCCGGTCAGGGCGGACCAGGTGCCGAGCTGTCGCCAGGACTGGTAGACGCCGGTGACGGCGACCACCAGGACACTGACGAATGCCACCTTGGAGAACCGCCGCACCGCGGCGCGCTCGATACCGGGTGCCCTACGGAGGGCGACGAGCAGCGCGGCGAGACCTCCGAGCCAGGTGGCGACGCCGAGCAGGTGCAGGATGTCGACCGGCATGGCGATACCGGGCTGGATACCGGTGGAGGCGTGCTCGGACAGGGCCCAGGTCGCGGCGATACCGCCGGATACGACGGCGCCGCCCACGGCCAGGCCGAAGGTGAGGTCACGGGTGTCCCGCGCCTGCTCCCCTGCCCCGCCGTCGTCTCCGGCCCCGGTTCCGTCCTTCGCCTCCACCTGCTGACGCCGGGCGTACGCGTCGAAGAGCACCGCGATGAAGGGGGCTGCGGCGCCCAGGAGGAGGAGCCGGGAGACGAGCGAGGCCCCGGTCTTGGTCTCCAGTACGGCCCTCAGCGCGGCCAGATCGAAGGCGTCCGCGAACGTTCCCGAGCCGGTGTACGGAGCGCGGAGCGCCAGCATCGCGAGGGTGGCCGCGGTGAGGGTGAGCCAGGCGCGTACGACGAGCTTCTGAAGGGAGCGCTCGGCCGCGCCGCGGCGCCAGCACAGCAGGATGAAGGCGGCGCCGCCCACGAGGACCGCGAAGCCGGCGTAGGCGGCGTAGCGGGCGATGCCGTAGGCGATCCCCACGGGCCCGCCCCCCGCCTGCCGGGCGGGAAGGGCGACGCTCGTGGCCGAGGGGGCGCCGATGGAGAAGGTGAAGGCTCCCGAGATGGGGTGGCTGTCGCCGGAGACGGCCTGCCAGGCGACGGTGTACGTGCCGTCGGGCAGGCCGGTGTGCAGGGCGGTGCCGTAGCGGATGACGCCGCCGCCGCACATGTCGCGCAGCTCGCCGGTGTCCACCCGCTTGCCCCGGGGATCCAGGACGCGGATGGAGTCGTCGCCCAGGGCGACCTGCTCCGAGAAGGAGAGAGTGACCTGGGCGGGGGCCGTGGCCACCACCGCCCCGTCCTCGGGGTCGCTCGCGGTGAGTGCGGCGTGCGCCGAGGCCGGGGAGGCCGCGGTGAACAGGGTTGCCAGCAGGGCTGCGAGGACCAGCGCGAGCCGCGGCAGGAGTGCCGTGGCGTGGACGCGGGCCGCGGAGGGGGCGGTGGCCGTCATGGCGTGTCGGTACCTCGGTCCGTCAGTGGGCGGTTGAGTTCTGCGCGGTGTACGTCCGCTCCTTCACGTCGACCTCGACCTTGACGGGCCCGGCCTTCTCGAAGCGCAGCTCGACCGTGACCTTGTCGCCCACCTTCGGCGCGCTCTTGAGCCCCATCAGCATGATGTGGTTGCCGCCGCGCTCCAGCTTGAGTTCCCCGCCGGCGGGCAGGTCCATGGAGGGGACCTGCTGCATCTTCTGGTCCTTGGTCTCGTGGATCTGCAGATCGTCCGAGAGCGGGGAGGACGCGCCGACGAGCTTGTCCGCGGTCTTCGAGGCGTTCTTGATGATCATGAACGCGCCGGCCATCCTGGTGTTGACCGGCTCCGGCATGAAGGCACCGCTCACCACCGGCGCGGCCTGGTCCGCGCCCCCCGCGGAACCGGACCCGGAACCGGAGTCCGAGGAGCAGGCGGACACGGCCAGCGCTGCCGTCAGGGAGAGGGCGGCGGCGAAGGTGCGGGTGGCGCGGGCGTTCACGGGTTCTCTCCCTTGACGAGCTTCGGCAGGTCCTTGGCGTAGTCGTCGACGGTGGTGCCCTCGCCGTAGAGGACGTAGCCCTCGTCGGTCTTGGGCGAGAACGCGATGACCTGGGCGCCGTGCATGGAGACGACGCCGCCGTCGGCCTCCTTCTTGGCGGCCTCGATGCCGATACCGAGCGAGCGCGCGGCGGCCTGGATGGTGGCGAAGTCCCCGGTCAGTCCGGTGAAGGACGGGTCCTGGGCCCTGAGCCACGCGCCGAGGGAGTCGGGGGTGTCCCGTTCGGGGTCCGTGGTGACGAAGACGACCCGCAGGTTGTCCTGGTCCGCCTGGGGCAGTGCCTTCTTGGCGACGGCGATGTTGCTCATCGTCAGCGGGCACACGTCGGGGCAGTTGGTGTAGCCGAAGTAGATGAGCGTCGGCTTGCCCTTGGTCTGCTCGCGCAGGTTCCAGGGCTTGCCGGTGGTGTCCGTGAGGACGAGTTCGGGCTTGGCGAAGGGGCGGTCGAGGACGGTCGCCACCTTGGTGTCACTGCGGTCACCGGAGATCTGGGTGACCGAGTCGGGCTTGAGAGGCTCGCCGCCGCAGGCGGAGAGCGTGAGGGCGGCTGCCGCGACGAGCGCGGCAGCCGTCACACGTGTGGTGCGCATGGAGAGATGTCCCTGGGATCGGGGCTGTTACGGACGTGCTGCGGGTGCGGCTGTCAGGCGGAGCGGCGACGCGAGGAGACGCCGAAGGCGACGCCGCCGAGCCCGATGACGATGCCGGCGACGCCGAGAACGCGCGCGGTGGTGTCCGAGCCGCCCTCGGCGGCCTCGTTGTGGTCGTCCTTGTGCTCGTCCGCGTTCTTGCCCTCGGCTCCGGGCTTGGCGCCACCGCCGTGGTGGTCGCCGGCCGCGGCGGCGGTCAGCTTCAGGACCGGGGCCGGGTTCTGCGGCTCCGCCGCGCCTTCCTTGGGCTCCTCGATCCACCGCACGACTTCGCCGTTGTCGTACGTCTGGATCGCCTTGAAGACCATCTGGTCGGCGTTCTCGGGCAACTTGCCCAACGAGAGCGGGAACTGCTGGAACCTGCCCGGCTCGATCCTGCCGCCGGACCAGGTCACCTTGGTCACGGCCTTGGTGATCTGCTTGCCGTGCACGGTCAGGGGCGTGGCGAGGTCGCTGGTCTCCACCTTCACGGTCCAGCCGGGCACGTCCTGCGGCATGACCGACGACAGCGGCTGGTCGACCGGGAAGTTGACCTCCAGCTGGGTCGTCGACGCGTTGTCGCGCTCGTTGGGGACCTTGAAGTCGAGGGTCGCGTAGCCGCCCTTGGTGGCCTCGCCCGGCTGTACACCGACGTGGGCGAGGGCCGGGCCGGAAAGGACGAGGACGGTGCCGGCGGCGAGGGCCGCGGCGAAGGAGACGCGAGAGGTCTTCATGCGGGAAACACTCCACGGAAGCGGTGGTGACACGGCTCCGCGTGCGGACGCGCGCGGAGTTCGCGGCACCGGTGCTCCCGCATGTGTCCCGGGGAGGAGGGTGCCGCGTCAGGCTGCGAGGGCGAGCGCCGTGGGCGGCCCGCGCCTGATCACCGAGTGCTGGAGGGGTTCGCCGCCGCTGGTGGGCGACCGGTCCGCATCGGCCGGCGGCGTCCGCGGGGCCCGGGCGGGCGCGCCGGGGAGGCCGGCGCACAGGGCGCGTACGTAGGCCAGTGCCGTGCGCAGCGGCCTGACCGGGGCGGCCTCGGCGGAGACCCGGGACAGTTCGGCGAGCCGGAGGAGCGCGGCGTCGCCGCGGCCGAGCAGCCATCCGGCGGCGAGCGCGGCCAGCAGGTGGCCGAGCAGCATGGCCGGACTGAGCAGACCGGTCGCGGGCGCCGCCGCGGTGGCGTCCGCCAGGTGGGCGTGCGCGCCGTGGGCCCGGTCCGCGAGCTGCCCGGCCTGTGCGGCCTGTCGGGCCAGGGAGGCCGGGTCCAGGCCGGCGCTCTCCAGGACCCGTCGGGCGTCGTCCGGGCTCAGGGGTACGGTGTTGCCCCCGCACACCAGCTTGGCCGCGAGCGCGGCGAGCGAGCTGTCGGAAGGCTGCACCGGGGCCTGGGCAGCGGCCGCGCTGTGCTGGCCGAGACCGAACAGCGCGTGCAGGCTCAGCTGTCCGGCAGCGAGCCCGGCGGCTATGCCGGGGAGGTTGCGCCTACGCCCCGCGAGGGGGACGGCGACCGTGAAGACCGCGAGGAAGCCGAGGCAGAGCGACCACCACGGCACGGAGGCGCACGAGGCCAGGACGTGCCCGGTCGCGGACAGCACGACACAGACCGCGGTGAACACCGCGGCCCGGATCAGCCGGAGGCCGACTCCGGCATGCGTCGCGTGGGGGGCAGTCATGGCCGGGACATCATCGCACTGCGCCCCTCCTCTCCATACGGCAGGTCCGGAAGGTCCCATGAGTCCCTTGTGGCCCTCCGCATACACGCGGGCCCGGGCGAGTCGCGTCGGCCGAACGAGGGCAATGCGCGCTCGGACGGCCCCGAGGGGCTTACGGGCCCGTGGGGGCGGCAATAGGTAACCGTATGAGCATCTGGTGGTCTCTCCACTTGAGGCGCGAAGCCGCGAGCGTGCCGCTCGCCAGGCGACTGCTGCTGGGGACTATGGAGACCGCGGGGGTGGACCCGGACATCTCCTTCGACCTGTCGGTGGCGCTGAGCGAGGCCTGCGCGAACGCGGTGGAGCACGGCGGGATCAGGAGCGGGGACGTCCCGGACGAGACCGGGGCGTACGACGTCACGGCCTATCTGGACGGCGACCGCTGCCGCATCGAAGTGACCGATTCGGGTCCGGGGTTCCCGCCCGCGACGGTGGCCCGCCGCAGACCCTCGCTGGCTGAGCACGGCCGGGGCCTGCATCTGATCGCCGAGCTCGCGGACCACGTCTGCCTGGGCAACCGGCCGGGCCGCGGCGCGGTGGTGAGTTTCGACAAGATGCTCAAGTGGCGCGACGACGCGCTGCTGAGAGCCTCCTGAAGGGGCGGATCGGCGGACCAGCGGACCCGGAACCGGGGAGCGCCCCGGGCGCCCGCGGACACGGCGGTGGGCGGGACCCCTGAGGGATCCCGCCCACCGGCACCCGTGCGGCCGGACCTCAGCTCCCGGCGTTCCTCTCGTCCAGGAGCCGGGCCATCCAGGCCTCGACGTCGTGCGAGGCGCGGGGCAGGGCGGCCGACAGGTTCCGGTTGCCGTCCTCGGTGACCAGGATGTCGTCCTCGATACGGACGCCGATGCCGCGGTACTCCTGCGGCACCGTCAGGTCGTCGGTCTGGAAGTACAGGCCCGGCTCGACGGTGAGGCACATGCCGGGCTCCAGCGTGCCGTCCACGTACGCCTCGGTGCGCGCCGCCGCGCAGTCGTGGACGTCCATGCCGAGCATGTGGCCGGTGCCGTGCAGGGTCCAGCGGCGCTGGAGGCCGAGCTCCAGGACGCGCTCCACGGGGCCCTCCAGGAGCCCCCACTCCACCAGCTTCTCCGCCAGCACGCGCTGCGAGGCGTCGTGGAAGTCGCGGAACTTCGCGCCCGGCCGCACGGCGGCGATGCCGGCTTCCTGGGACGCGTGGACCGCGTCGTAGATCTTGCGCTGGATGTCGGTGTAGGCACCGTTGATCGGCAGCGTGCGCGTGACGTCGGCGGTGTAGAGGTCACGGGTCTCCACCCCGGCGTCGAGCAGCAGCAGGTCGCCGGGGCGGACGTCGCCGTCGTTGCGGACCCAGTGCAGGGTGCAGGCGTGCGGTCCGGCGGCGCAGATGGAGCCGTAGCCGACGTCGTTGCCCTCGACGCGGGCGCGCAGGAAGAAGGTCCCCTCGATGTAGCGCTCGCTCGTCGCCTCGGCCTTGTCGAGGACCTTCACGACATCCTCGAAGCCGCGCACGGTGGAGTCGACGGCCTTCTGCAGCTCGGCGATCTCGAACGCGTCCTTCACGGCGCGGGCCTCGGAGAGGTAAACGCGCAGTTCCTCGTCACGCTCCTTGGTCACCTTGTCGGTGAGGGCGGACTCGATGACGGAGTCGTGGCCGCGCACGGCGCGGACCGGACCCTCGGCCTCGGTGAGGGCCTCGGCCAGTTCGCGCACGTCCTTGGCGGGGATGCCCAGGAGCTGCTCCGCCTCGGCGAGGCTGTGGCGGCGGCCGACCCAGAGCTCGCCCTGGCCGGACAGCCAGAACTCGCCGTTCTCCCGGTTGGAGCGGGGCAGCAGGTAGATCGTGGCGCGGTGCCCGGTGGGCCCGGTGGGCTCCAGCACCAGTACGCCGTTCTCGCTCTGGTCACCGGTGAGGTACGCGTACTCGGTCGAGGCCCGGAAGGGGTACTCCGTGTCGTTCGAGCGGGTCTTCAGCCGGCCGGCGGGCACGACCAGGCGCTCGCCGGGGAACCGCGCGGACAGCGCGGCGCGGCGGGCGGCGGTGTACGGGGCCTGGGCCACGGGCCGCAGGCCGTGCAGCTCGGTGTCGGCCCAGCCGTTTCGCATGCTCTCGGCGAGTTCGTCGCTGACGCCCGGGTACAGCCCGTTCTTGCGCTGCTTGGGTGTCTTCTTGGGCTGCTCTTCTTCCGGGGTCTCCGGGGTGAGCTCGTCAGCCACGTCTTCTCCTCAGCTACGACATGCACGGCCCTGGGGGTGCGGACCTTCAACCAGTATGTGCGATATGACCCCCGCGAGGGGTTGTGCCATTTCGCACATACCGTCCGCACCCCGCGCTCCGCGCCGCAACCGTCCGACTCACTCGAACCGGGCGGCGAGCAGGACGACGTCCTCCGTGGCGTCAGCCGGCGTACCCTCCGGCAGCACGGTCCGCAGGATGTGGTCGCAGAGGGCGGCCGGGTCCTCGCGGGCCGTCCGGGGGACCCCGGCCGCGGCCGCGTGCAGTCGGGCGTACGCGCGGTCCATGGGATCTCCGGTGCGCCGCAGTAGCCCGTCCGTGTAGAGCAGCACCGTTTCTCCCGGTGCGGGCTCGATCTCCACGCTCGGCGCCTCCCAGCAGGAGAGCATCCCCAGCGGCGCGGAGAGCGTGGTCTCCACGTACTCGGTCCTGCGCTCGCCGATCAGCAGGGGCGGGGTGTGGCCCGCCCCGGCCAGGATGATCTTGCGCTCGGCGGGCTCGCAGTAGGCGAAGAGCGCCGTGGCCGAGCGGGCGGGCTCGGTCAGGCGCAGCAGCAGTTCCAGGTCGGACAGGACCGCGACGGGGTCCTCGCCCTCCATCACGGCATAGGCGCGCAGGGAGGCGCGCAGCCGTCCCATCGCGGCCACGGCGCTCGGGCCGGAACCGGTGACCGAGCCGACGGCCAGCCCCAGCGCCCCCTCGGGCAGCGGGAGGGCGTCGAACCAGTCGCCGCCGCCGTGCGGCCCGGTGTGGTGCCGGGCGGCGAGCTGGACGCCGGGGATCCGGGGCAGTCGGCTGGGCAGCAGTTCCTCGGCGACGGTGGCCAGGCGCGCGCGGGACCGTTCGACCTCCAGCATCCGTGCCAGGTGCTCCGCGGCGTGCCGGACGTAGAGCCCGGCGAGGTCGCGCTGGCGGTCGCTCGGTTCGGCCTGCTCGTCGTAGAGCCAGACGGCCGCGCCGAGCCGGCCGGTGGCCTCGGCCGTCAGCGGGAGCGCGTAGCTGGCGGCGTAGCCGAGCCGGGCGGCGACCTCGCGGTGGCGGGGGTCCACGGGTGCGGCGAAGCCGCCGGCGCCGGCGGGCGCACCGGGTTCGGGGAGGACCTCGGAGCCGCCCTGGGCGTCGGGGAGGCCGTCGAGGATGCGGCCGTAGGAGGTCGCGCTGCGCGGCACGGTCTCGATGTGGCCGAGGTCCGCGCGGCCGAGACCGAGGCCGATCGTCGTCGTGGGGCCGAGACCGTCGGAGGGTTCCAGGACCACCAGGCCGCGGCGGGCGCCGACCAGCGCGGCGCCGGCGCGCAGGAATTCGTGCAGGGAGGAGTCGAGGTCGTTGGCGCGGGCCAGGCGCTCGGTCAGTTCGTGGAGGGTGGTGAGGTCCGAGACCATGCCCGCGAGCCGGTCCTGGATCACACTGCCCGGGGCGGGCTGAGGCACCGGTACGGGGACGGTCCGCGCGGATGCGGGCGCCGCAGTGTGCGGTGACGCGGTAACTGCTGGATCGATTCCAGCCACTTTCGGCAGATGCGGAGCGCTCACGGCGTCCGCCTTTCCACCTGGTGCGATTCGCCATATAGCATCGCAAACCCCCAGATCGTGCTGCGCCGCCATCAAGGAATCCACATCTACACGCACACGTGGATGCATGTCCAGCATTGCCCAGGTGGGAATCCTGGTGTCCATGGGGCGGCAACTCACTGTCCAGCCAAGGCTAGAACTTGGCCAAAAAAAGCTGGGACCCGACGGTTTTCGGGATCGACTGGGCGGGCGCCGCAGACGGCCCGGGTACGTAATCACCAACACCGGGGGCCAGTTGGCGCCGCCCGGCAGCCCCGACGGTGTCCCGGCACGCACCGGGAACCGACCGGCGCGCGGCGCCGTCCTTAGCGGCGGCAGCCGGTCTCGGGACCGGTACGGGTCGCACTCCGCCCCCGCCGGACGTTTGATGGACCCGTACGAAGACTGCACGAACCGCGTGAACCTGCTTCAGGCGGACAGTGACGCGACATGTGTACGTGCAGTGAGGCACCGACTGCACGGTGTGATGTGGCCCTCGACGTTCAACGGAAAGGAACGAGCGCTCATGCGCGAGATCCTCGGAAGGCGTCTCCAGCGGCTCTGCGATCGTTTTCGATCCCTGCGCCCCGATCCTGAGCAGGGCGCTGCGCCGGCTCTCCTCGAAGCGGCGCTCACCTGCGCCACCGTGTGGAAATGGCCCGTGCTGCCCGGTGTCGGGCGCTGCGGCACGGACAGCTCGCGCTGTGCGTGCCCCGACCCCGACTGCGTCGTTCCCGGCGCCCACCCCTTCGACCCGGGGCTCCTCGCCGCCACGACCGACCCCCGGATGCTGACCTGGTGGTGGACCAACCGGCCCACCGCTCCCGTCCTGATGGCGACCGGCGGCAGCGCCCCGTGCGCCGTGAGCCTGCCGGCCAACGCGGCCGCGCGGGCCCTGGCCCGACTGGACGCGCAGGGGATGCGGCTCGGGCCGATCGTGGCCACGCCCACCCGCTGGGCGCTGCTGGTGGCGCCCTACTCGCTGGAGCGGCTCGGCGAACTCCTCTACGCCAAGGACCACGTGCCGTCCTCGGTGCGCTTCCACGGGGAGGGCGGCTACCTGCTGCTGCCTCCGTCGGCCGCCTCCAGCGGCGGCCGTGTGCGCTGGGAACGGGAGCCGCACGCCCTGGACCGGGTCCAGCCCGCGTCCGACCCGCGCCGCAAACCATCGGCCCGGGGCGCCGCATCCCCGGCTTCGACCGTGTGGCTGCCCGAGGTGGAGGCGGTCGTGGACGCGCTCGTCGAGGCGAGCAGTGGCGCCCCCGGTGGCGGCAGCCGTCTCGCGTACTGACCCGGCCTTCCTCGGCGGTCACTCGTACGGGTGCCGACGTGACGGGTTTCCAGGGGAATTGGGCGCGGGGATCTCCGTGCCCCATTCCCGCATCGCTATGTTCGGCGAATGAATCTCCGCCTGATCGGTATCGGCGCCGGTGTGTTGATCATCTTGTCGCTTCCCCTGGCGGGAGCGATCGCCGGACCGGATTCGGCCGGTCAGGACGACGGGAAAGGCGGCGGCTTGTTCTCGACGCTGGGGCTTTCACCCGCGCGCACGACGGATCCGGTGCGCACGTCTGCGCCCTCCGCGCCGTCACCGGATCCGGCGGCGGCGCCGGGGAGCCCCGACCGGCCCGGTCCGCAGGAGCAGCCGCGCACCGACTCGCGCTGCGGCCCCGAGGTCTCCTCGCCGCACGGAGTCGAGGGGCAGACCTGCGTCCTGGTGAGCGACGGGGCTACGTGGGGCCGGACTTACTACCGGAACACCAGCGGCCGCACCCTGGACGCGGTACTGACGGTGATGGGTCCCGCCGGGCGTACGGTGCAGATCCGCTGCGCGGTGGGCGAGGGCGACGAGCCCGGTCTGTGTGAGACGCCGCGGGAGGCGTCGGCCGGCGCGCCCGACGCTTACTCGGCAGTTGCGGAGTTTGCAGTTCCGGATGATGAAGGGAAGCTGCTGCTGCGGTCCGGGAGCAACTCACCGGTGCCGAGTGACGGTTGAGAACCGCTGGAAAAGGAAGGGCCCGGTCGCTGGCGACGGGGGATGCACCAGCGACCGGGCTACAAGAACGGTAACAAGAGATCGCCTGTTCGCAAATTCGATCTCTGATATTCAGACACGGATTTGCTGGCGATTAGCGGGAGTTGTGACCCCGGTCACCGGTCCCGCCCCTGCCGCGGCAGTCAGCTGAGGGTCACCTGGCGGTTGGTCAGTCCGCCGCGCGCCCGGCGCTCGTCCGCGGTCAGCGGGGACTCCGTGGCCAGGGCCGCGGCCAGCCGTTCCGCGAACTCCGCGGCGGGCTTCTCCACATCGTCGGCGGTGACCCCGGTGGGCAGGTCCCAGACGGGGACCATCAGGCCGTGGGCGCGGAAGGAGCCGACGAGTCGGGTGCCCTCACCGAGCGAGGAGGTACCGGCCGCGTGCAGCCGCGCGAGGGCGTCGAGCAGCTTCTCCTCGGCGTGCGGCATGACCCAGCGGAGGTGGTTCTTCTCCGGGGTCTCGCACCAGTAGGCCGCGTCCACGCCGGCCAGCTTGACGGTGGGAATGGCGGCGGCGTTGGCTCGTTCCAGCGAGGCGGCGATCTCCGGAGAGGCGTTCTGCGCGTTCTCCGATTCCGGAATCCAGAATTCGAAGCCGGTGTGGACAACAGGCTCGAAACCGCCGTCGAGGTCCAGCACATCCTGGAGCCGGGAGCCCTCGGCGGGGACGCGGCGGGCGGCGACGGGCGTGCCCGGCTCGGCGGCGAGCGCCCGTTCCAGGGTGTCGGCCATGTCGCGGGCGAGGTCGCCGGTGGACGACTCGTTCTGCAGGCCCAGCAGGACGGAACCGTCCTCCCGGCGCAACGCCGGCCAGGCCATGGGCAGTACGGTCACCAGCGTGACGGAGGGAACGCCCTCGGGCAGGCCGCCCTTGAGGTTCAGCGGGACGGTGGCCGCGGGCACGAGTTCGCGCAGCGCGACCCAGTCGCACTCACCCGGCAGCCCCTCGAAGGGGCGCTGGACGTGCTCGGTGACCGCGTGCGCGGCGGCGGCGCCGTGGCAGGCCTTGTAGCGGCGCCCCGATCCGCAGGGGCAGGGTTCACGGGCGCCCACGACGGGGATCTCACCGTTGTTGAGCTGCGGCTTTGCAGTCTTGGCTGCGGGGCGCTTCTTGGCCATCGTGGGTGTCTCCCGGTTGCGGCGGTACGGCGTCGTGTCTGGGCGCGAGCCTAGCCGTTCGTACCGCCGGAACCGGTGGGGTGCGGCCGGGAGCACGGTCGGCGTGCGCTCCCGGACGGCCGCCTGTGCGGATGACCGGTACTGCTGTCCCCGCGGGGATCCGTGTCGGGGATCCCGATCAGGGATCCAGATCGTCGAAGGCCGAGATGAAGTCGATCGCCGGGGGCGCAACGCGCGTAGCGAAATCCTCGTGCCGGGGCCCACAGGCGACGATCACCCACACGGTGACCTCACCCGCCGCTCCGTCCCGGACACCCCAGTCCTGGGCCAGGGCGCTGATGATGTTCAGCCCCCGCCCGCCGTGCGCGGTGACCGACGGCGTGGCGGGAACCGGGCGGGTGGGCCCGCCGCCGTCCGTGACCTCGACCGTCAGTCGCCCCGTCCTGTCGATGCGCCACGCGGCGCGTACCTCCCCGTCCCCGACCTCCCGAGCGCCCAGCGGCCGGCCGTGACGGCAGGCGTTGCTGAGCAGTTCGGAAAGGATCAGTACGGCATCGTCCACGACCGATTCGGACACCCCGCTGATGCGCAGCTGCTCGCGCATCCGGTGCCTCGCCTTGCCCACGCCCGCAGGACCATGGCGTACGTCCATGCACGACGACGTGGGCACTTCCTGTGCCACCACCAACGCCACCCCCGGAACCTCCTTAGCCCCACGCATGGTCTGGATGCCCCAATGGCCTGGACCGGAAACCGCCGAAGTGGAGCCCCCTGGCGCATTCGCACCGGTCGTATGCGGAACGGATGCGCCGGAGCACACCCTGTTACCGTCGTGCCACATGTGACGTGTGGGTAAAAGGGGGTGTCAGCGCCCCAGTTGTGACAAAACCTGACGAGGTCTGTTCGTGATGATCGCTTCAACGCCCAGATCCGCGCACAGCTGAACATCCACCGGTTCGTTCACGGTCCATACGTGAACGGAGTGCCCGGCGCCCTGGAGTTTGCGGATGAAGCCGGGGTGGTTGCGTACGATCCGCATCCCCGGCCCGGCGATCGTCACCCCGGCCGGAAGTCGCCCGTCCCGCATCCGGGGCGAGATGAACTGCATCAGGTACACCGTCGGGATCGTGGGGGCGGCGGCGCGCACCCGGTGCAGGGAGCGGGCGGAGAAGCTCATGACGCGGACCGGGTGCGGCCCCTCGGCGGGCGGCGCGTCCAGGCCGAAGCGTTTCAGCAGGAAGAGGAGCCGCTCCTCCACCTGTCCGGCCCAGCGGGTCGGGTGCTTCGTCTCGATGGCCAGCTGTACGGGACGGCCCGCGTCGGAGACCAGCTCCAGCAGACGCTCCAGGGTGAGCACGGAGGTCCGCTCGGGGTCGGCGTCCCAGTCGGGGGACTCCTCTCGGTCCTTCCAGGACCCGAAGTCGAGGGCGGCGAGGTCGGCGAGCTCCAGGACGGAGACCGCGCCGCGGCCGTTCGAGGTGCGGTTCACCCGGCGGTCGTGGACGAGGACCAGGTGCCCGTCGGCGGTGAGCCGTACATCGCATTCGAGGGCGTCGGCACCGTCCTCGATCGCCTTGCGGTAGGCGGCCAGGGTGTGCTCGGGGGCATCCTCCGAGGCGCCGCGGTGGGCGACGACCTGGATGGGGCGCGGCGTTGCGTGGGTCACCGGCTCATGGTGCCACCGAGTGGGGCGCGGGCGTCGGGGACCGCCCCTGGAGGTGCATCTGAAATGTCGGATATAAAGAATGGCAGGAGATGCACAGGTCCGGCTTACAGTGCTCTGACGGGTCATGGGAAAGGCTTTGCTCAGGAACTTGTGCGGCACGTCGAACGTTCAGTCGGACCGATCGCCAGAGATTTCTGAAGCCGTGTGTGACGAGGAGAGAGCGCTGTGAGCACCGAGAACGAGGGCACCGCGGCCCCGATGCCCCCCGCGGCCCCGTCCGCACCCCCTGCTCCGGCCGCCGAGACGCAGGCATCCGGCGGTGCGGGACCGGCCGCCCCCGCGGCGGCCCCGGCAACGGCGCCGACCGCCGCCGAGCCCGTGACGCAGCAGCTCCCGCCGACGCACGCGTACGGCGCGGAGCCGGCACCCGGCGCCGAGCCGACGTATCCGCCGGGTGCCGAGCCGACGCAGCCGATCCCGCCCGCCCCGGCGTACGCGGCCCCCGGGTACGGCGACGCCCCGGGCTACGTACCCGTCCCGCACACCCCCGCCGCGTACGGCGCCGAGGGCTGGCCGCCCCCGCCGCCCGCGGTGCCGGCGTACGGCGGTGGCGGCCACGGCGGGGTCTGGGGCGCGCCCCTGACCACCGACGGCACCCCGCCGCGCAAGCCGAAGGGCAAGGGCGGTCTGATCGCGGGCGTGCTCGCGGCGGCTCTCCTCGCGGGCGGCATCGGCGGCGGCGTGGGCTACTGGGCGGCCGAGCGCAACGACAACGGCACCGGGTCGACCACGATCAGCGCCGGCAACACCCCCAAGGACCTCAAGCGCGAGGCCGGCTCCATCGCGGGTCTCGCCTCGGGGGCGCTGCCCAGCGTGGTCACCATCGAGGCCTCGGCGGGCGGCGGCGAAGGCGGCACGGGCACCGGCTTCGTCTACGACCAGCAGGGCCACATCCTCACCAACAACCACGTCGTCGCCTCCGCCGCGAACGGCGGCAAGCTCTCGGCGACCTTCTCGGACGGCAAGAAGTACGACGCCGAGGTCGTCGGCCGGGCCGAGGGCTACGACGTAGCCGTCCTCAAGCTGAAGAACCCGCCCGCCGGTCTCAAGCCGCTGCCCCTGGGCGACTCCGAAAAGGTCGCGGTCGGTGACGCGACGATCGCGATCGGCGCTCCCTTCGGCCTGTCCAACACGGTCACCACCGGCATCGTCAGCGCCAAGGACCGCCCGGTCGCCTCGGGTGACGGCTCCGGCAGCAAGAACTCGTACATGAGCGCACTCCAGACGGACGCCTCGATCAACCCGGGCAACTCCGGCGGTCCGCTCCTCGACGGACGGGGAGCGGTCATCGGCATCAACTCCGCCATCCAGTCCGCGGGCAACGGCGGCTTCGGCGGCGGCCAGGCCGGTTCCATCGGCCTCGGCTTCGCCATCCCGATCAACCAGGCGAAGAACGTCGCCGAGTCGCTCATCAAGACGGGCAAGCCGGTCTACCCGGTGATCTCGGTATCGGTGGACCTCCAGGCCAAGACGAACGGCGCGAAGATCTCCGAGCAGGGCGCGGCGGCCAACGAGCTCGTCGACCCGAGCGGCCCGGCCGGCAAGGCGGGGCTCAAGCCCGGCGATGTGATCACCGAGTTCGGCGGCAAGTCCATCGACAGCGGCCCGACCCTGATCAGCCGGATCTGGACGTTCAAGCCCGGCGACACGGTGAAGCTCACCTACCTGCGCGACGGCAAGCCGACCACGGTCGACATCACCCTCGGCTCGCGGGTCGGCGACAAGTAGGGCAGGGCCACTGGCTCGATCGGCGCGGGGCCGTTGGGGGTATACCGCCTACGGCCCCTCCCAACGTCCGCTTATGCTTCGCTGGTGTTCGATTCTCGGCACATACGGACGTTCCACGCGGTGGTCGCCTCCGGGTCGTACTCGGCGGCCGCGCGCGTGCTGGGGTACACCCAGCCCGCCATCACCCAGCAGATGAAGGCGCTCGAACGGGCCGTCGGCACCCCGCTGTTCACCCGCGTGGGCCGCAAGATGCAGCTCACCGAAGCCGGGGAGTCGATGTCCCGGCACGCCGAGACGATCCTCGGCAGCCTCTCCGCCGCCGAGGCCCAGCTGAAGGCGTACGCCCGGCTGCGTACCGGACGGGTCCGGCTCTGCGGCTTCCCCAGCGCCAACGTCACCCTCGTACCGGAGGCCCTCAGCGCCCTGGCCAAGGACCACCCCGGAATCCAGGTCGAGCTGCTGGAGGGAGAGCCTCCGGAGTCACTGCGACGGCTGGAGCGCGGGGAGTGCGACATCACTCTGGCCTTCACCTACCCCGGGCTGCACGAGGAGGTACCCGACGAGGTCGCCGAGGTCAGGCTGCTGGAGGACCAGCTGACCGTGCTGCTCCCGACGGGCCACCCCCTGGCCCGGCGGCGCGCCGTGCACCTGGCCGACCTCGCCGAGGAGCGGTGGATCGCGGGCTGCCCGCGCTGCCGGGCGAATCTGCTGCACGAGTGCGCCGAGCTCGGCTTCGTACCCGACATCCGCTTCGCGACCGACGACAACCTGGTGGTGCAGAGCCTGGTCGCACAGGGGCTGGGCGTGGCCATGATGCCGGCCCTGGTGCTGCCCTCCCTCTCGCTCAGCCGGGTGTGCGGCCGCGCACTCCAGCCCGCCGCCAGGCGCCATATCGCCGCCTACGTCTACCGCGACCACCTGCGGATCCCGGCTACCTCGGTGGTGCTCGAAGCGCTGCAACGGGTCGCGGCGAACCGGGTCGGCTGCTGATCGCCCTCCACCCGTCCCGGGCGGATCCCTGCCGCCGGCCGTCGACCGTCCCATAAGCAGTGCTTGGGATGCGGGGTCGTAACTGTCGTTGGACGTGATGGAACGGCGGCAGCACGCTGCGCGTATGACCACCACCACACCGGCCCGTACCACCACGAGGATGGCCGCCCTCGTCAGTGAGATCCGCGCGGTCGTGGACCGTGGCCTGGCACCCGACCTCACCGCCTACCTGGTGGGCGAGCGACTCGCCCCCCACCTGGGGGCGCCCGACCTCCTGACGCCCGCCCAGCGTGAGGGTGATCCCGAGCGCTACCGGCAGCACATCCTCCACGCGGAGTCCGACGGCAGCTTCTCGGTGGTCGCACTGGTGTGGCTGCCGGGGCAGGAGACCTGTATCCACGACCACGTCTCGTGGTGCGTGGCCGGCGTGCACCAGGGCGAGGAGAGCGAACGCCGCTACCGGCTCGCCCCGGGTGCGGACCAGGCGCGGCTGGTCGCCACGGAGGACGTGGTCAACGGGCAGGGCGAGGTCTGCGGTTTCGCACCGCCCGGTGACATACACAAGGTGCGCAACTCCTGTGCCAGCACAGCCATATCCGTGCACGTGTACGGAGCCGACGTGTCCCGGCTGGGGACCAGCATCCGCCGCGTCTACACACTCCCCGTCGACTGATGGCCCTGCTGAACCGCCCGGTTCACCGGGCACCGCGGCCTGGGCGTGTTTCACGTGAAACATCGACCCCCTGGCCCGGGCTGGGGCTCGCGGTGGCCGGCGCACTCACGGCCTGGTGTGTGCACCTCCTCATCCCCGCGGTACCCCTGCTCACCGCGGCTGTGGTGCTGGGCATCGCGGCGGCGCACCTGCCCGGCCTGCGGCCCCTCATCCGCGGTACCGCGCGCCCGGGGCTCTCCCTGGCCGGGCGGCGGCTGATGCGGATGGGCATCGTCCTACTGGGTCTCGGGCTCGGGCTGGACCAAGTGCTCCGGCTCGGCTGGGCGACTGTGGCCATGGTCGCGGGAGTGGTCGCGGCCACCTTCCTCGGCACACTCTGGCTGGGGCGGCGGCTTGGACTCCCCGGCGACCAACCGCTCCTGATCGCCACCGGCTACTCGATATGCGGCGCCTCGGCGATCGGGGCGGTGAGCGAGGTGTCGGGCAGTGACGAGGAGGACGTGGCCGCCTCCGTGGCGCTGGTCACCCTGTGCGGGACGCTCGCCATAGCGGTACTCCCCCTGCTCCAGGGCCCCTTGGCGCTCACCGATGCGGAGTTCGGGCGCTGGGTGGGAGCGAGCGTGCACGACGTCGGCCAGGTGGTGGCGACCGCGCAGACGGCCGGTCCCGGCGCGCTCGGCGAGGCCGTCCTGGTCAAGCTGATGCGGGTGGCGATGCTGGCGCCGTTGGTGGCGGCCGTGGCCTTCTCCGTACGGGCCCGGCGGCGCGGGGTGCGTACGTCCTCGGGCCGGCGGCCCGCTCCTGTTCCGCTGTTCGTCGCCGGTTTCCTGGCGGCCGTTGCGCTGCGGGCCACGGGCATCCTGCCCGAGGCGGCGCTCGACTGGGCGCACACGGCTCAGGAGGCTCTGCTGGCGGCCGCCCTGTTCGGTCTCGGCACCGCCGTGCATCTGCCGACGCTGTCCAAGACGGGCGGTCGGGCCGCGGTGCTGGGGCTCGGGGCCTGGGTGGTGGTGGCAGGGGTCTCGTACGCGGGGGTGCTCCTGACGGGATGACCGCACGGGGGACGGGAGTTGGCCAAATGCTGGCCTGAACCGACCGAACGTTCCGACTGCCCGCTGACATCGACGCCCGGCCGTGCCACTCTGCCCCGGCGAGCGGCACGCCGCGCCGCCCCTCCGCCGCCGCACCGAGCCACCCGCGCGGCAGCACTCGTACGGCACCACTCGCACCGCACCACTCGCACCGCACCACTCGCACCGCACCACCCGTACCGCACTACGCGCACCGCACTACGCGCACAGCGCCACCGCGGGGCAGCGCCCGCGCAGCACCACCCGCGCAGCACCGCCCGCACAGCCGATCCGCACCGACCGTTCTCACCCCCACCCTGCCCTGGTCCGACCGACAGGACCGGACCGGGCACGGCAGAAGGAGTCATGCGTGAATCGTCATCGCACAGCTGTGTCCATCCTCTTGTCGGCAGGCGCCCTGATCGCGGGAGCCGTGACGGCGGCCACCCCCTCGGCCGCCGCGGACGCCCCGGCGTCCTTCCGGCAGCAGCACGCCCAGGGCTTCTGGACCGCGGAGCGGATGAGAGGCGCCACCCCGCTCGACGTCACGGCGGTCCCCGGTACGGCACGCACGCCGGTCGCGACCTCCGCGTCCCCCACCCGTGTCGCGCCGACGGCCGCGGTGTCGCCCACGGCGTTCCCGCAGCCGGGCGGGGCCTGGACGGGCGGCGGCGCGGTGGTGAAGACCTCCGGACGCGTCTTCTTCACCATGGGCGACCGCACGGCCTCCTGCTCCGGCGACTCGGTCACCAGCGCCAACGGCAGCACGGTCATGACGGCCGGCCACTGCGTGAAGTACCAGGGCGCCTGGCACACCAACTGGGTCTTCGTGCCCGCCTACAACAACGGCGCCGCGCCCTACGGGCAGTGGCCGGCGACGAAGACCTTCGCCACGGACCAGTGGGCCGCGAGCGAGGACATGAACCACGACGTCGGGCTCGCCGTCGTCGCCCCGCAGAACGGCCAGAAGCTGAACCAGGTGGTCGGGGCCCAAGGCATCCTCTTCAACGGCGGCTACAACAAGAGGATGTACTCCTTCGGCTTCCCGGCGGCTGCCCCGTACGACGGCACCAAGCTGGTCTACTGCAGCGCGAACAGCGGCAAGGACTTCCTGCTGACCAAGGACCACAGCCTGGCCTGCAACATGACCGGCGGCTCCAGCGGCGGCCCCTGGTTCCAGGACTTCAACGAGGCCACCGGTCTGGGCACCCAGGTCTCGGTGAACAGCTTCGGCTACACGTTCCTCCCGAACCGCATGTACGGCCCGTACTTCGGCAACGAGGCGAAGGCGGCCTACGACAAGGCCCAGACGGCCTGACCCACGCCCGCCCCCGCCACCCCCACCGACCGGTACTCTGTACCGGCCAGGTGGGTTGCCCGAGCGGCCTAAGGGAACGGTCTTGAAAACCGTCGTGGCAGCGATGTCACCGTGGGTTCAAATCCCACACCCACCGCCAGGTCAAAGAAGTAGCAGGTCAGAGGGCGGGTACCCGAACCGGGTGCCCGCCCTCTCTGCTCACCCTGTCTCACCCCGAATCGCCCCTGTCACGCTGTTGACCAGCGCGTGTGGCCAACTTGTGGCCAGGCAGTCAGGCTCCTCCGGGGGTGCCGTCCTCTGCCAGAGCCTGATCAATGAGCTGGTTCGACAACTGCTGTTGGCCTCGCAGGATCTTCGCGTAGAATTTCCAGAGGACGGCCACGCTGTGGCCGGCCCGGCGGGCCACTTCCACCGGGTCGACCCCCGCTTTGATCCACAGGGAGACGCCGGCGTGCCGCAGTGAGTAGGGGACCTCGGCGAGCGGCGTACCCACATCCGCTGCGGGCAGCGCCTTCTCCCGTGCTCCGTCCCATACGCGGGTGTACTCGTTGGAGCCGACCCGGCCGCCTTCGACCGCACGGAACAGCCGGCCATCGGCAGCCGCCCCCTCGCGCTCCAGATGGCCCCGGAGGAGCTGTACGAGCGCGGGCGGCACGGGCACGGATCGGCTGGCCTTGCGCGCCCGCCGCTTGAGCCCACGATCGTCGTAGGGCGTTCCGCCGTCCGTCCAGCCCGCCCCAACCTCAGGACGGCTTCGGCGCAGGACCAGCTCCCCCCAGCCCGTCGACGGCAACTTGCAGTCGTCCTTGGCGAGGGCTGCCACTTCAGATGGACGCATCGCGGCGTAGTACATGCACCCGAAGAACGCGTGGAGGTGCTCGCCGCGGCTGCCCTGGGCCTGGACGGCGTCCAGGAGCCGACGGGTCAGCTCGGGCCCGGGAACGTACTGAAAGTCCACTTCGTCGTCGGTCTGCGGAGGGTCCCAGTCAACCTTGGGCAGTGGATTCGTGGGCAGGGCGTCGCATTCGACGGCGTACCGGAGGGCGTTGCTCAGGACGGCGCGCTTGCGCCTGATCGTGTTGTCCGCCGCGCGCTTGCCGTTGAGACGCCGGGAGATGGCGGCAAGAGCACGGCGCAGGTTCTCAGCCTCCGCAACCTCGGACACACGGAGGGAATGGCTGGCCATCCACTCCAGAGCCTGGGCTGCGGCCGCCGGCGGCTGTTCGACCTTCATGCGGGGGACGGCGTTCCCCTGAGGGTCCAACGTCATCTGGAAGGCCCATGACCGCAAGGCCAGCCGCAATACCTTGGGCTCGGGAGCCGACTTGCCGCCTCTGACGAGAGCCATGGTCACGTTCGTCATCGCCTCAGCGATGCCGACTCGGTGCTTGGCCGCAGCATCCGGCCACTTCATGCAGGCGTAGGCCCTGGCGTGCTCGAACCAGGTGGGGGACTTGAGCTGACGAAGTTCGGAAACCGGCAGCCCAGACGAGACGTCGAACTGCTCACCCTTGCGAACGGCCTCCATGAGCTGAGCGCGTCGACCGTCGGCCAGGGTCTTGGTCAGGAACGGGGCCTGGTGCTCCTCGCCCCCCACGAGCCATCGGAGCTGGTAGGGGGCGCTCTTACTCTGGCGGCTCCGGATGCCCCAGATCCGTACGTCGTAGCTGTACAAGTCGACTCCGTTCAAGGGGAAGGGCCCCAGCCGAGGGGCTGGGGCCCACGACGTGGGGCTGGGCTATGCGGCCGCTGCCTCGCAGCCGGCCAGCCAGTCATCAAGGTCGGCCCGCCGGACACGAAGCTGACCGTTCGGGAGCTTGAAGAGGCGGGGCGCGTTGCCACGGGCGCGCATGCGATAGAAGGCGGCACGGCTCATGTCGATCTCTGCGAGTACCTCAGCGAGCTTGAGCATCTGAGGGCGGGCCATCGTTGACTCCTTGCCGTCAGGCGGTCGGGTGCGAGTTGGATTCACATTGCGTTGAGTCGCTACTCATCGCGTCTCAGAGGCGGTCTGAGTGGCTTGAGACGCGTTGAGTCGCGACTTTCACGAATGTGGGTCGGACTGGTTGAGGGCGATGCCGCTGTACGTGAGGACCTGCCGGCCGTGCTCGTCGCGGGGGCGGGTGCGGTTGAGCTGGGGGATGACGGACAGGAGGTTGCGACCGAAGACCTGCTTCGTCCCGGCGCGCACGCCGTTGTCTTCCGTCCACTCACGCCAGACGGCCCACAGGTCGTCCACGGGGACGCTGCACGTGGGGCCGGTTGTGCACCGCTCGCGGACGAACGCGCTGGTGGGGGAGGCGGTATCGCGCATGGTGGTGACCGCATCGCGGCTGGAGACGGGCTCCGTGATCCGGTTGGTGCGCCGGAGCCGGGCTAGCCCCTCCAACGCCCAGTTGAGGATGCCGGGCATCTCTGCGGTGAGCCGGTCGGTGAGGGTGGGGTCCTCCTTGCCGAGCCACGAGACTCGCATGCTGAGGAGGACGAACCGGTTGGCGATCACGCCTGAGGAGTCGCCGAAGTGGGGCAGTTCGTTGGACAGGATCATCAGCCGTGAGGGGAGCTTTCCGGTCCACTGCTCGCGGTACTTGCGGTCGACGTCGATGGTGTCGTCCCCCGAGATCGTCAGCAGCCGCTCCACCATCTGGCTGTTGTCGTTCCCGGACAGTCGGGCGTCGGAAATGATCGCCAGAGACTTCCCGACCAGCGTGGCCAGCCCGAAGTTCGTGCCCAGCCCGGCCAGTGTCGGCCCGGCGAGGTTCTCCTTGCCGACCAGCGCTTTCAACACCCGCGCGATGGTGCCCTTGCCGGACCGGGAGGGGCCCACGATGAGCAGGATCTTTTGGAGGTCGGTGCGGCCAGACAGGACGTAGCCGAACCACTCCTGTAGTGCGGTGATGGCGGCCGGGTCGTCGGGCCAGATCTGCGAGAGGAAGTGCTCCCACGTAGGAGCTGTGGCGGCCCGGTCGTAGGCGAAGGGGACGGAGACGAGGTTGAAGAAGCCGGGGGTGTGCGGCATCAACGCTCGGTCGCGGATCCTGAGCAGGCCATTCGCGCACGCCACGATGGGATCGCTGTCCGGCTCGCTCGCGCTGCTGCCGTCGAGCCACGCGGGCGCGTCGGTGTCGGTAGGCAGCAGAGTGATGGATCCGAGAGCATCGAGGAGATTGCTGATCTTCTGCTTCGTCGGCGCCCAGGCGCGCTCCTCGGGCTCGCCCTCCTTGCCGGGTGCCCGGTAGACGGCGTGCTCCAGGCGCTCGTACATGGCCTTGCGCACCTGGGCTTCGTCCAGCTCACGCCAGCAGGTACCAGTCCAGCGCATCCACGATGCGCGCCAGCGACGGCACACAAGCTGTCCGTCCTGGGTCTGCCAGTCCGGCTCCAGTCGACGGGCGACGGCGAGAGGGTTGGTCGGCGGCGGGAGTTCCTCGGCTTCGGGGGCGGGGCGGTCCATCATGCGGCGGCCTTCCGTTCCTGGTCGCGTGACGGGCAGACGTCTCGATGGGCGGCGTGGTCGGCGATCAGGGCGAGTGCGCGCCGCTGGCCGGCGGCGAACAGGTTCCGCCCGCACACGCACCACGACCGGACTGACGGGGTGGCGCCGCGTCCGGGGGCGGTGATGTGGAGCCAGGCGACGAAGCGGCGCCCGTCGTCCCTGCTCGGGTCAGAGCGAAGGGCAGGAAGGACGCCTTCGGCGACGACCTTCGGCGCGCCACTGCCGTCCGTGGCGGGGGTCGGTTCGGCGGAGCGGGGGCCGGTGGTCACGACACCCTCACCGCCACAGCCGTGAGCCCGTTGGCGACCGCACGCTCGGCGTACGGCTCGGGCACTCCGACGGCGACGGCCGCGTCGATGATCCGGCGTCCGAGGGTCTCCAGCCCGCAGGGGCCGGGGCAGGCGGCGTGCTGGTTGGCGAGGAAGCGGGCGACACCGTAGGCGGTACTGCCCGCGCCCTGCTCAAGGCAGGCGGCGATCCTGGCCAGACCCTGGGTGAGGCCGATCTGTACGAAGGTGTCGGTGTGGCGGCACCCGGTGGCCACCGACCGGTCCCAGGTGGCGCGGGCGGGTGAGGAAGAGTCCACCTCCCCGCGAAAGGGCCGGGTGGACTCTTCCCTCACGACCAGCGCCCGGACGATGTCCGGCAGGGCCGTGATGGGGCCGGTGCCGGGGCCGCGCCACACGGTGTAGGCCATGAGGGACTTGATGTCGATGCCGGGCCGCACTTTGTTGGCGGACTGCATGGCGCCCCGGTAGATCCAGTGCTCGCCCCGGGTGGTCGGGACGACCTTGGTCGCGGGGAGGGCCTGGCGGGCCCACGCGATCGCGTCGGCGTTGTCGAGGTCCACGACGGTGAGGTCGGCGCCGCCGGGGTGGTAGGCAACCCCGCCAGCCTGGCGCCAGGAGCGGGCCCACGCTGGGGAGGTGAGGACGGCCGGGTTGGTGGTGGCGGCGGCCCAGCCGTGGCACGGGGCGGGGCAGTGGCAGGGTCCGGCGAACTTCATGTGCGGGCGGTCGCCGCACTGGCAGGGCCCGGCGGATTTGCTGCTGGTGCAGGCGGGGCAGTTCCCCACGGGGAGCTTGCTCTCGCGCAGGGGCAGGACGGGCAGGCCGATCCCGGCGAGCCAGAGTGCGGTACGGAGGTGGGCGGGTAAGGCCAGCCGGTTGGGGTCTCGCGGGAAGTCGGTCGGGTGGGTCATGCTGGTCTCTCCAGTTCTTGCGTTCTGGACGAGAGCGGCCCCGCTTCATTGGCGTGAGTGGGGGGCCGCTCTCGGCATGTTCGGATGGGTGAAACGGAATCCCTGCTGCCGGGCGGGCAGGGAGGCGTGGGCACCCCCTGCCGGGAGGCTCCTGGAGGGGGTTTCGGGGGTCTGACCTGCGGCGCCTCCCTGCCTCCCTGACAGATCATTTATGCAGGTCAGCCACAGGGAGGCGGGTCAGGGAGGCGGTCAGGGAGTTCTCCCTACCTCCCTGACCATGCGGGGGTCGGCTCCCTCTACTCAGCAGCGGAAGCGGAACCCTCATCCGGGCGGCTGGCGAGGACGCGGGCGACACGGTCGCGGCCGATGACCATGCGCCCGTCGGACTTGTAGGGAGCGGCGGGGGTGCCGTCGAGAACGCGCTTGAGGTCGAGGAACGACCAGCCCCCGTACGCCTTCTCGTTCAGCACGGCCAGGCGCTTGAGGACCTCCTGCGTGAGGACGCGCGGCTCCGAGCCGAGCACGGACAGGATGTCCGCGAGCGGGTCAACCGCCGGCCCGTGGTCGATGCTGCGGGCGGTGGTGACCCCGTCGCGCAGGGCCTTCGCCCGGTCGGCGATCTCGGCGGCCTGGTCGGTGTCGATGTAGTGCGTGCGGACCGTGATGGACGCCTGCCCGGCCGGGATCGCGATGCCATCCGAGGCGA
This sequence comes from Streptomyces sp. NPDC058662, assembly GCF_042716255.1. Classification (NCBI taxonomy): domain Bacteria; kingdom Bacillati; phylum Actinomycetota; class Actinomycetes; order Kitasatosporales; family Streptomycetaceae; genus Streptomyces; species Streptomyces sp. NPDC058662. The sequence goes on from NZ_JBHXRU010000001.1 coordinate 196,911, forward strand.
CGACGACAGTGCCCTTGTCGAGACCCTGGCGGAGCAGGTGCGGCGCGGCCCCACCGTCGATGGCCTTGTCTCCCAGCGCCATGCGGGCCTGCGACTCCGTGCCGAGCACGAGGGAGATACGGGTGTGTGCTCCCTCACGGACGAGCTTGGGGAGGTTCTGGTCGGTCGGGTCCTGCGTGCCTTCCCACAGGATCACGTCGACGGCCCGCCCCTGGTTGTGGATCTTCCGGACGGCCATGAAGTAGCGGGAGGTGGCCTTCGACCCGCCGTAGGGCCGCTTGTCGTCCCCGAGGGTCGGGCACATGAACGCGACCTGCGCTTCGTCCACGATCCCGACGAGTGGCGTGAAGACGGTTCCGGGCGGGGCCTGGATCCGGCGTTCCATTTCGGTGACGAGCCCTTCGAGCATCTCGGTCGCTTCGATGACGTGCTCGTCGGTCGGGCCCTGGATCAGGGTGGTGGCCAGGCCGTCGAACATGGCCCAGTCGCCTACGCCCTTGAGGTCGGCGATCCGGAACTCGACGGTCTTGTCCTTGGCGAGCCACAGGGCCAGGGCGCGCAGGGCGGCGGTCTTGCCCTGGTTCGACAGACCCGTGATCAGGACCATGCGCTGGTACAGGCTCAGGGCCGCCGCGTCGCCGCGCAAATCCTGACCCCACGGGGCCCTGCCGGTCTTGTAGTTCGCGGTCATCGTCTCGTCGATGACTAGCGGGGACGGTCCGATCGGCTGGTCAAGGGCGCCGGAGTCGGCGATCCACAGCCGGACCGTGCGGGCAGCGGCCGGCAGGGTGATGAACACCTCGTGCTCGTGCCGGGCGAGGTTCTCGGCAAGCTTCCTGCGCCGTCCCTGAACTTCGGCGGTGGAGACGCCGGAGGGGAGGGTGACGTCGACTTCCACGCCGCATCCGGCGATCCGAATCGGGCCGAGCATCGCGGCGCCGGCATCCCCCATGTCCTTGATGGCACCCCGCAGCGGTGCGATACCCAGGTCACGCAGAGCGGTCACCACGATGGACGGGGTGATGGGCGCTCCGGCGTCGTCACGCTGCTGGACGGGCAGCGTCCACTGAGGTGCGGTCTGCTGCCTGCGGCCGACGCCCCACAGGGCCAGTAAGGCCAGCCACGGGCCGACCGTGAGCGCGGGCCCCCACACAACGGTGGCCACGACCACGATCATCCGGATCGCCTCGATCACCGCGCCGATCGGGGCGAACAGCCACGAGATGTCCTTGTTGGCTATGGCCAGCACGATCCCGAGCAGCAGGAGGCCACCGACCGTGAGGCCGGTGCCCACCGCGACGCTTTTGGCGAGGTCGGGGGCGGAGCGGAGCAGGTCCATGCGGCGGTGGTGGCGGCCGGAGCGGAAGCGCTGCAACCGGTCCTCCCACTCCTTGGCCTCCTCAAAGTTCCCGCCCGCCTCAGCGGCCCGGATCATCCGCTCGTACCGGGACCCGGTCCGCCCGTCCCACGTCCGCTTCGCCGCGATCCGCGTTCCGCCGATGACGTACATGCCGTGCCGGGCCACCAACCGCGCGGCGGTGCGGGTCCGCTCGCTGGTGACGGCCGTACGCACACCGGAGGCGGTGCGCTTCCACACCCGCGCCGGCCGGACTGCGCCGGCGGCGGCCGAGGTGGCGGTGGGGGAAGCCGCGGTAACCGTGTCGGTCGAGGTCGAGGGGTCTTTGAACAGGGGGACGACGTTGTCGGTCATGCTGGGGACTCCTGGTCCTGCTGAGAGGCGGGATGGTGGAGCCCGGGGCGGCCGGCGTTCTTTGGCGAGAGGACGGCCGCCCCGGGGCACAGCTACTTGGTCTTGAGGTTCTTGGCGCGGGCCTTGCGTGCGGCCTTCTCGGCCGCCGCCGCGTCTTTCGCTTCGCGCTCTTCGCGTTCGCGGGCGCCGTTGATGATCCGGTCGACCTTGCGCTCCAGGTCGCCGAGGTAGACGCTCTCCCCGGCGATGCCGCGCTTGGCCATCCGGGCGACGTACCAGCCCATCCGGGCGGTCTCACCGGCGGTGAACTTCGGGTCCTTCGCCATCACGAGGCTCCTGTCCGGGGCCGGTCTGTCCGGCTCCCCTCACCACCCGCCGCCGGGGCGGGTGGATCGGGCAGCCGTCAGCGTCGGCGGCGGGCCTTGCGCACGTTCTTCACGGCCTGCGTGCCGCTCGGGCTACCGACCGACTTCACGACGGTGTGGACGCACCAGCCGAGAACCAGGGCGAGGACGGCCAGGAACGCGATGTTCGCGGCGATGGCGGTCAGGGCGGCGATCAGGAGCGGGCCGAAGTACACGCCGGCCGCGACCGCGCCGGCTCCGACTCCGGAGCCGAGCGCGATGCGCTGAACGGTCCGGTCGGGCGGGGCCTGGTGGATGTGCTGGTGGACGACATGCGGCCCCGCGTACGCGGCGGGCAGCGTGGCCGGGTCGGCGTAGACGTGGGTGCCGTCCGGGAGCCGGACGACGCTGGTGTGCGCGGGGAGTTCGGGCAGGTGATTCACGGTCAGCCTCCTTCGGGGTAGGCGCAGGGAACGCACATGCCGAGCGAGGCCGGTATGACGTACCCGGCGTCGCGGCGGCATTCGGGGCATGTACGGCGAGCGGCATTGGCCTTGACCAGCGCGGCGGTCTTGGCCGGGGTCATCGCCCGGACTGGCTTGGCCCGGTCGACGCGGTACAGGAACGCGGCCAGCGGCCCCCGACGGAAGCGCGGGCGCAGAACCTGACCGGCGATGTCCTGACCACCCGGGCGGAGCCCCAGGGCCCGTAACTGCCGACGGGTGGCGAGACCATCGGGGGCCAGGCGCCACGGGAAGGTGGGGAGGCCGTGGACTCTTCCCGTCGGATCGTGGCAGTCGGCGAACGACAGGCTCATCCGGCCACCGCCGCCGCCTCGTCCCGCTCACGCTCAGCCTTCAAGGCCTCCCGCACGATCCGTGCCTTGGCCGGGGAGGTGCGCAGGGCCTTGCGGATCCCTTCACCGGTCAGCTTCTCGACCGGCCACGACTCGGTCAGGCTCCGCGCCTCGCCGAGCAACTCGGCATCGGTGCGAATCGGTCGGATCGATCGGGCGGCCGCCGGGACTCGACCGGTCGCCCGACGAGGACGCGTCGACTCGGCCGCCGCGACGAGCTGCGGACGTGCCTCGATCGCCTCGATTAGGACGGTGGGGGAAGAGTCCACCTCCCGCGTCGGCTCCTGCTCAACCGGCGGTTCTCCCTGCTCAGGGGTGGACCGATTTGCAGCAGTCTGTGCCGATTCCTGGGCGGTCAGTTCGATCGGGGGCTTGTGGTGGAGGACTTTGGCGACGAGGTCGGAGCCGAAGTAGATCGACCCGACCGGAAGCGACGTCGCCAGCAAGACGAGCGCCCAGTTCGCGGGGTCCCAGTCGGCCAGTCGAGTCCAGTCGATCGACTCGGCGTGCAGCTCGGGCAACAGTCCGTGGACGTAGTTAAGGACCAGCGACGCGAGCGTGTACGCGGCCAGCACCCGCAGGGCGAACCGGCGGGCCTCGTTGGTCAGGACGAGGGCCGCGACGAGGGCGAGGGCCATCAGGCCATCGACTACGAACGGGTACAGCGTCGCCGCGGTGCCGTCCGCGCCGATCGCGCGGGCCACGTCGCTCAGGGCGTTCCAGGAGACTCGGAACGCCATGCCCACGACGGCGACCAGTGCGAGCACCAAAGCCGTCTTAGCCCGGCGGTTCACGAGGCACCACCGATCGGGCGGACATCGAGCGCGGCGAGCAGCCGCACCCGGGCTGTGGTGGCGCTGGACAGTTCCTGCCACTGCCATGCCGCGCCGTCGGCGGCCTCGTAGCCCAGTCCGGCCAGGGCCTCGGTGCGCTCGGCGAGCGTGGGGACCGGCATGCTGCGACCGAAGTCGTGCTCCGGCCAGTTCAGCGAAGGAACGCCACTGGTAACGACGTAGACCTCCCAGTCGCCGGAGTAGCTGTTCGAGAAGCGGGCGCTGTGACTCATGCGGCACCGCCGGGCATGTTCGCGGCGGCGGCCTGGTTGATCAGGGTCCGCCGTTCGATGAGCACCCTGCGGCGGGCCCGACGGATGCGCCGCTCGTCCAGCTCGGCCGGCGCCCGGTCCAGTACGGCAATCTCCACGTCGAGCAGGTCGACCTCCGCCAGGATCAGCGGCAACTCCTGCTCGATCGCGTCCAGCTCCGCGTCCGACGGCTCCAAGCCGTCGGACCACGGGGTAACAACCTTGTGAAGTGCAGCGATGGACTTCATGGGTCTTGCTCCTTCTAGAGAGGAACGGGACTCAGCAGCCCTCGGCGCGGGAACGCCGGGGGCTGCACTGCGTTCGAGGGTCAGACGGTGACGATGATCAGCGCGGCGACCAGCAGTCACACGTGGTGGAAGGACTGGTCCAGCGGATGTGAAACCGGCCGGACGAACCGGCCCCGGCTCCCCTCAACCCCGCCCGTACAGCGCCGAAGCGCCGGACGGGCGGGGGAGGCAACCGGCCGCAGCGTGACGCTGCGGATGGTCGAGTGCGCGGACCTTAGCCGCGCCGGCCGCCTTACTGAGGAGGCGGCGGCCTCAAATTCACGTCCACTGTTGAGTTTTCAAGGGAAAGCCGGTGGCTCTCCGACGGGTGCGGTAGCCCCGAAGGGCTCCCTTAAGAACGGGACACGCCGGACACCAAGGAGTTGCATGACCAAGTCGCCCAAACCCCGATGGAGTTGGGCGACCTTGCGGCCACATCCATAGAGTGGACCGGTGGACCGGTCCAGTCAAGTGTTTCGTGTGCGTGCCGCTGCGGCCAGTTACGTATGTGCAGGTGGAGAGGTTTCTGGGCATCAAAAAAGGCTGGACCGGCGGACCGGTCCAGCTTCTTTGTTGGCCGTGTGGGCTACATCGCGTAGGTGTCCACTCGCTCGTAGAGCGAGCCGGGTGTGACTCCCTCTTCGCAGACAAGAGGGCGGCCCTCGTTGTCGAACGCTGTGTGCAGCAAAACGGCGACTGCTGTCGGTCCCGACAGGGCGAGGTGCTCCGCCTCGGTGTCCGAGGCTAGGCGCACCGACGTGGTGTCAGTTCCTTCCACGGGGAACCGGCCGGTCTGCCGACGGACGTACCGCGTCGTCCCCTCGGCGATCGGCGCAGTCTGAGCCAGTCGTGGCGAGGACTCCGCCACATCCGGTGCAAACCAGGCTGTGACGTAGCTATGCGGGCTGCCATCAGGAAGCTGCAAGACGCGAACCCGGCGTAGGGTCTCGCGGCCAGCGTCCATTCGGAGTGCCTCAGCCACGTGGACCGGAGGCACTGCCCAGTCGGGCGCCCCTACGCGGAGGAACGGCAGGCCACCCGACACCCGCGCTGACCCGGCCGCCCGACCACCCGCCGGCCGTGCTACGGGGGTCTCCGTGACGATGAATCCGGTCCCCTGTCGGGCTTCAACCACGCCATCGTTCCGCAGGACGTCCATGGCCTTGACGGTCGTGGCCCGAGAAACGGCCCACTGCTCGGCAAGGTCCCGCCCAGACGGAAGGGTGTCGCCTGGCGCGAACTCTCCCGCCGCGATCCGGGATCGCAGGGATTCCGCGATCTCTTCGTACTTCAGCAGTGCCATGACTCCCCTTTCAAAGCTTTGCTGGACTGGTCCACCGGTACACAGGATACTGCTCTCATGCTGAAACCAGAGCTAGCGCCTGAGGTCGAGCACTTCTACTCGCAGATCGTGGACGAGAGCGCCCGCTTGACCATGTCGGCGGACGGACGCCTTGAGCTACTCCGCACACAGGAGATCCTTCGCCGGTTCCTGCCAGCCGCGCCGGCGCGGATTCTGGACGTGGGCGGCGGTGCGGGCGCGCATGCCCAGTGGCTGATGGACGATGGCTATCAGGTGGATCTGATCGACCCCGTCGAACGGCACGTAGAGCAGGCCGCGAAGGTGTGCAACGCGGCCCTTGGGGACGCACGCCACCTGACCGCGCCAGATGCGTCCTATGACGTCGTCCAGGTGCTTGGCCCGCTCTACCACCTGCCGGATTCCCAGGATCGGCACGCGGCTCTCACCGAGGCCCTTCGCGTGGTGCGGCCCGGAGGGTTCGTAGCGGCCGCCGCGATCAATCGCTACGCATCGATCTTCGAGCACGTCACGTACGCGCACCTGCATACCGAGCGGATGCAAGCTTCCATCTCCTCGATCCTCCGCACCGCCATCCATGATGGAAAGCGCGGCTTCACGCTGGCGTACTTCCACCGTGCGGAGGAGCTGGCTGAGGAGATGCGCGCTGCGGGCTTCACCGAGGTTGAAGTGTTCGGTGTGGAGGGCCCTGCGTGGTCTCTCCTTAAGGCTGTGGAGCAGCAGACCGGCGCCGCCCCCTCAGACGAGCTGTTTGCGTCTGTTCTGACGGCCGCCCGGATGGCCGAGCCTTACCCCGAGCTTCTTGCGGCCAGCTCCCACTTCCTTGCCGTCGGGAAAGCTCCCGAATGATCATGGCTGTGGCCAACCTCTGGCCAGCGCGGCCGCTGGCAATGGGGCGGTGCAGCCAAAAGGCCAGGTGAAGGCGCGGGCGGGTTACGCCACGTGATCGGTCTTGAAAACCGTCGTGGCAGCGATGTCACCGTGGGTTCAAATCCCACACCCACCGCATGTGAACGGCCCCTGACCAGGCAAGACGGTCAGGGGTCGTTCATATGGATGCTGTCCGTTGGCGACCGCCGTTCCCCGTGGTTTCCCCACGGAACGGGCACGAGAAGGGCACGGCCGGCCTTCTGATCCGTAGCTCTAGCGAGATCGGTCACTTGAGGTCATACAGGCCCCCCGGAAGTCCCTGAGGGCCTGTACTGGGCGCTGCCGGTTGCTGGGGTTGCTGTACTTCGCTGCGGTACAGCAACTGCCCGAGGGCTCCGGAGATGTAGTGGCATCCGGCCGTTGATCCCGGCTCCGCTGAGAGGCCGTTCAGCTCTCATACCAGCCTGAGGCCCTTACGCGTCAGAGCCTCCGGCCGTATGTTCTCTCCTGACAGATACATGATAGGCGGGGGCATGTCAGGACAATTGTTCACCTTGATCGGCGTGCTCGTCGGCGCGGTTGCGTCGTACGTCGGTGGAGCCCTGATGGAGAGATCTCGGTGGCGGCGCCAACTTTCCACACGGTGGGACGAACGTCGCCTGGAGTGCTATCTCCGGTTTGCCGACGCGGTCAAGAGGTTCACCTCGCTGGCAGGTCGTCTGGCTGCAGGCAAGGGACTCTTCGACCTGCCTCAGCCACTCGCCAGGGAGGCCGGCCTGGAGCTGCTGGCCGAAGCTGAGCTTGAGCGTGGCTATGCGTTCGAAGCCGTGCTCCTTATGGGAGACGCGGAATCCATCTCGGCAGCCAGATCGCTACAGCGGCACGCCTGGGTACTGGAACAGTTCGTTCGAGACATGCGCCCAGGTACGTCAGACGACTGGATGAGGGCGTTCCGGGAGTTTCAGGAGAAGCGTGATGAGTTCTACATTGCCGCACGCAACAGCCTCGGCGTCCATGCAAAGTTCCGGCTGCGATCCGAAGATCCAGCCATCCTCAGCCCGGACGCCCGCCACTTGTAGCCACGTCTGGCCGGCGAACAGCACTCTTTCCAATCCTGATGAGGCTCCGTTGCCTCGTGTATGAGGCGGTTCACCTGCGTTCATGTGCTGTCGGAAGCTCAACTGTTTCCGGCTGTGGTTCCGCCCTGAACGATCGTGTACCGCGCTGAATGAGACGGGAGCCGACGGCCGGGGCCCCGACTCGCGCCGAGGCCCCGGGAGCGTCAGCCCGCGTAGTCGTGGTGGTCGCGGGGGTCGTAGCGTGGTTGCAGGCGGGGCAGAGGGTGAGGCCCTCGGGGTCGTCGGAGTACGGGTTGGGGATGACGCCGCCGTCGCACTGGGGGTCGGTGCAGGCCATGGGTGCTCCTTCGAGGTCGGTGCCACTGTCCTGATGGGCACCGCCCCTCCCGGAATCTGGCAGCCTCCGGATCAGGACAGCGGTGCCGACCGGCAGCAACCACATCGACGCCCCAACCCGCGGCCTGGACCTGACCACGGTCCCGCACCGCCTCCCCCACCGCTCAGCACGCATGGACCCAAGCCATCTCAAGCACAAGACGCAGGCGTCGTACCGGTCGCTCATCGCCTCGCGGATCAACCCGGCCTTGGGTGACCGTGAGCTGTCCAGCCTGCGTCCGATCACGGTGACCGAATGGGTCGGCTCGATGAAGACGGCGGGGCTGAGCGCGTCCCGGATCCGGCAGGCGTACCGAGTGCTGTCACAGCTCATGCGGTCGGCCGTGGACAACGGGCTGATTGCCCAAACGCCGTGCCGTGGTGTCCGCCTGCCTCGGATGCCCGAGACCGAGCCGCACATCCTCACTCAGGCAGAGGCGTCCAGCGTCGTCCGGCATGCTGACAAGCCTCACGATCTGCTGATCGCACTGTTGGCCTTCGGTGGCCTTCGGTGGCCTGCGGATCGGGGAAGCCTTCGCTCTGCGACGGGTGGACATCGACTTGGCCGGCCGCCTGGTGCTCGTGGACGAGAACTTGGCCGAGGCCAAGGGCAAGCTCGTCTTCGATACACCCAAGTCCCACCAGAAGCGGGTGCTGCGGATTGCGCCTTCGCTGGCCAAGCGGCTTGGGGCCCACCTGGCCGGGCTGGGCCCGGGTGACCACGTGCTCCTGTTTGCCAACTCCAAGGGCGGCCCGCTGCGCTACAACCAGTGGCGTAAGGCCTGCTTCGATCCTGCCGTGAAGGCTGCTGGCCTGACCGACGTCACCCCGCATGACCTAAGGGCCTCGCACGGAACCTGGGTGGCGGACAAGTTCGGCGTCATGACCGCTGCCCGGCGGCTGGGCCACTCGAACGCCAGCGTTACCACCCGCCACTACGCCCGGCCAGTCGATGGACGTGACGCTCAGGTGGCCGACGCCTCGGATAGCTGGCTCAACGGGCACGAGGACAACGAAGGGGCACGGGACGGGCACGCTGCCCCCGCCGACCCTGGCGAAGGGGCCTCATAGAACCTCTGACCTGGCCCCGAGTCGGACACCAGTGGGGTCCGCAAGAGGTCTTGAAAACCGTCGTGGCAGCGATGTCACCGTGGGTTCAAATCCCACACCCACCGCATGTGAACGGCCCCTGACCAGGAAAACCAGTCAGGGGCCGTTGTGCTGTGCGGTACCGCCCCTGTGGCACGGAAGCCGTGGCGGGATTGCGTTTCGGGAAGTGTCTCTGGGCCTTCCGAGTGGTGTTTGTCGGAAGATCGGCGCGGGTGGTGGGGGCGGTGCGGTTGCGACCACATCATGACGAATGTATGCAGATCCGCCCGTCGGAACATCCTGAAACGAGGTACCTCGTCATGGCTCACCGCAGCACCCTCACGTCGCTCTGGACCACCGTCCTCACCGCCCTCGTAGCCCTTCTCGCCTCGCTCGGCTTCGGTGCGAAGTCCGCCCCGGCCGCCTCTTCCTCGCCGGCCGCCGCCGAGGGTGCCGGCGCGGCCGCCGCCGTACGCCGTCCGTGCGTCGCGGCCCCGCGGAGCTGGCGGGCGATGATGCGGGGTGGCTCGCTGCCGCCGACCATCAAGCAGCGGATCCGCGCCGAGGCGCACGGCAAGAGCCCGTCCGTCCGCCGGTCGACCACCGCCGCGGCCATGGGCGCCGACCCGGGTGTCTGCCTCGAAGCACCGGTCGGGTTCGCAGTTCCCGCGGCGCCCTCCGCCGCTGCCCCCGCAGGATCCGCGTCCGCCGTCCGTGCCGGCGCCTCCCGGGCAGCTCTCGCGCTCGCCGCGTAACCCGGACCCGCGTGGTCCGCCAGCCCGGACGGCATCAGCCGCCGCAACCGAGGCCGCGACATGAGCGGGCGCAGGTACGAGTACAAGCACAGCCGCAGGCGCGAGCACGAGCACAGACGCAGATGCCCAAGTGCGGGTACGAGCACAGGCGCAGGCACAGCCGCAGGACCGAGCACAGGCACAGGCACGGCTGCAGGACCGAGTACGAGCACAGGCGCAGGCACAGCCGCAGGACCGAGTACGAGCACAGGCACAGGGACAGTCGCAGGACCGAGTACGAGTACACGCACAGGCAGCGTACGAGTAGGCAGAACGGCATCAGGCGCTGGAGCCCGGTCGGTCATGACCGTGGATCGCGCCGCGCGCGGCCCCGGAGCGGGGCGGAGACGACGTGCCCCGGCGTGCGCCAAGGGCGTGCAGAGGGCGTGAAGCCAGGCATTGCAGGGCCGCGGCCCGGGAGACGGTGGGGTTCCCGGACGACGCGGCCCACTTCGGCATGTCCGCGGTCCGAGTCTGCCGGAACGCGTCAGCGCTTGCGGTCCCGGGGAGGTCTTCGGCGCCGTGGCCAGGGCGGCAGCAGCAACGGCAACTCGTCCACCTCGCAGCAGGTGGCACAGGGTCGGGCGCGTCCAACCAGAACAACACCGCGCAGGTCAACGGCTCGGCCCTCACCGCGATCGAGCAGCCCACCTCCTCCGTCGCCGTCAATTTCCACCCCTGGTGGTAGTCGCGGCCTGAGCCGCCCCTGAGTGTTGAGGGCGCCCGTGCGACCGGACCGGCTGGGTCCGGTAGTGCGGGCACCCTCGTGCGTGCCCGGCTGCTGTGCGCTTCCCGGCCTTGACATCGCGAGTAGATCTGACGGACAGTCAGTTTTACTTGCCGTTGTGATGCCAGGGAGGGCCGGCACCGTGCACCTCGCCCCGACAGAAGGCCATGTGCGGCTCCGTGCGGAGCTGCGGCAGTACTTCGAGGATCTGCTGCCGGAAGGGGTGCCCGAGGACCCGGCGCGTCAGCGTGAACTGCTGCGCCGCATCGGATCCGACGGCCTGCTCGGGCTCGGCTGGCCGATCGAGTACGGCGGACAGGGTCGGGGCCCGGACGAGCAGTTCGTGTTATTCGACGAGGCCTACCGCGCCGGCGCGCCCGTCTCCATGGTCACGCTCAACACCGTCGGGCCGACCCTGATGAAGTACGGGACCCAGGAGCAGAAGGACTACTTCCTGCCCCGGATTCTGCGGGGCGAACTCGTCTTCGCGATCGGCTACTCGGAGCCGGAGGCCGGCACCGACCTCGCCTCCCTGCGCACGCGCGCCGTCCGGCACGGGGCGGCGGGCGGGGAGTGGGTGGTCGACGGGCAGAAGATCTTCACCTCGAACGCCCAGAACGCCGACTGGATCTGGCTCGCCTGCCGCACCGACCCCGAGGCGCCCAAGCACAAGGGCATCTCCATCATCCTGGTGCCCACCGATGCGCCCGGCTTCTCCTGGACGCCGATCCACACCGTCGGCGGGCTCACGACCACCGCGACGTACTACGACTCCGTGCGCGTACCCGCCAGCCACCTCGTCGGCCCCGAGCACGGCGGCTGGGGCCTGATCACCAATCAGCTCAACCACGAGCGGGTCGCACTCGCCGCCATCGGCATGCAGGCCGAGGACTTCTACGAAGCCGCCCTGACCCATGCCCGCACCCGCGACCCCGGTACGGGCGAGCGTCCCGCCGACGTCCCCTGGGTACGGTCCCGGCTCGCCGAGGCCCATGCGCGACTGGCAGCCGTTCGCCTCCTGAACTGGCGGCTCGTCCAGGACGTGGGCAGTGGTGCGCTGACTCCCGGCGATGCCAGCGGCGTGAAGTTCCTGGGCACCGAGTCCACCGTCGAGGTGTACCGCATGTGCCAGGAGGTGGTGGGCGAGGAGGCCCTGGTACGGGGGCCCGGCGCCTTCGCCGGCGGCGAGCTGGAACGGATGAACAGGGCGGCCCAGATCAACACCTTCGGCGGCGGGGTCAGCGAGGTCCAGCGGGAGATCGTCGCGATGATGCGGCTCGGCATGAAGGGCAGGAAGCGATGACGGCGGACACGGCCGGGGCGGCGGCCGGTGGTGACCGCGGGGCCTCCGGGACCGAGGAGGCCGTTCGGTTCCACGCTCTGCTCAAAGCCTTCGAGGGCGCGCCCGCCGCCATCGGGGGCCGGGGCAAGGACCTGGTCAACGAGCCGATGATCCGGCACTGGTGCGAGGCGATGGGCGACAACAACCCCTCCTACAGCGGGCCGGCCGCCATCGCGCCGCCCACGATGCTGCAGGCGTGGACGATGGGCGGCCTCTCGGGCCACACGGACCGGGCGAGTGCGCACGACGACCTCTTCGCCCTGCTCGACGGCGCCGGCTTCACCGCCGTGGTGGCGACCGACTCCGAGCAGGAGTACCTCCGGCCGCTGCGCCCCGGTGACGCGGTCACCTTCGACGCCGTCATCGAGTCGGTCTCGCCCCGCAAGACGACCAAGCTGGGCACCGGGCACTTCGTGACGACCCGCATGGACGTCCGGGCGGACGGCGCCCTCGCCGGGACCCACCGCTTCCGCATCCTGAAGTACCGCCCGGCCGCCCAGCAGGCCCAGCAGGCCCAGCCGGGATCGGCAGCCCGGCCCGCGCAGTCGGCGCGACCGTCGGCGCAGGCCGCGGCCCGGCGGCCCCGACCGGTGGTCAACCGCGACAACCAGGGCTTCTGGGACGGTGTGCGCGACCACAAGCTGCTGATCCAGCGCTGCACCGCCTGCCGGGCACTCCGCTTTCCGTGGCTCCCCGGCTGCAACACCTGCGCCTCGCCCGACTGGGACACCGTCGAGGCGTCCGGGACGGGCACGGTGTTCAGCTACGTCGTCATGCACCACCCGCCCTTCCCGGCCTTCGACCCCCCGTACGCGGTCGCGCTCGTCGAGTTGGCCGAAGGGGTCCGCATGGTCAGCAACATCACGGGCGTCCCGTACGACAAGGTGCGGATCGGTCTGCCCGTCCAACTGGAGTTCCTGCGCGTCGACGACGGCCTCGAACTCCCCGTCTTCCGCGGGAGTGCCGGCTGATGGACTTCCACCCCACCGAGGAGCAGGCCGCCGCGGCCGGCCTCGCCGCTGAGATCTTCCGGGACCTCGCCACCCATGAGCGCCTGGCCGCCGCCGGCACCGGTAGCGACGCCGAGCTGTGGAAGGCCCTCACCGCCGCCGGGCTGGCCGCCGCGGTGGAGGACATCGGCGTGCTCGGTCTGGTCCTGCTGCTGGAGGAGCAGGGCCGCTTCACCGCGCAGGTCCCCTACGCCGCCACCTGCGTGTACGGCATCCTCCCCATCGCCGCGCACGGCAGTGCCGAGCAGCGCGCCCGTCTGCTGCCCGCCCTGGGCACGGGCGAGGCGGTGGCGACCGGAGCCTTCCCGGCCCGAGGCCGCATCACCGCCGAACGGCTCCGGGACACCCCCGAACCGCTCCGGGACACCGCCCGACGCGGCGGGGGAGCAGCCACGTCCGGCAGTGGCGGAGCCGAATCGGCCAGGCTCACCGGCACCGTCCCGATCGTTCCCTGGCTGCGCGAGGCCACGCACGTCCTGGTCCCTGACACGGAACGCGCCCTGTGGCTCGTACGCACGGACGCGCCCGGCGTACAGACCTCGGCCGTGGAGACCACCGCGCCCTGGGCGGCGGGCCGGCTGACACTGACGGGTGCCGAGGCCGAACGCATCGGCACGGTTCCCGCGCCCGGGGACAGTGCCTCGGCCGCGGGCGGTCACGACGACGGATCCGCCTACGCCGGTACGCTCGCGGCTGCCCGCACCGCCTTCGCCGGGCTCCAGGCGGGCGTCTGCGCGGGCTCCCTCGCACGGGCCGTGGAGTACACCTCCACCCGCGAGCAGTTCGGCCGCCCGCTCTCCACCAACCAGGCCGTCCTGCTGCGCGCGGCCGACGCGTACATGGACACCGAGGCGATCCGCGTCACCGCGTACGAGGCCGCCTGGCGTATCGACGAGGGCCTCCCCGCAGGCGAGCACGCGCTGACGGCCGCCTGGTGGGCCTCGGAAGCGGGCAAGCGGGTCGTGCACGCGGGCCAGCACCTGCACGGCGGCATGGGCGCCGACCTCGACCATCCCGTCCACCGGCACTTCCTCTGGGGGCGCCAGCTGGACGCTTACCTGGGCTGCGGCAGTGAGCTGCTGGCCGAACTGGGCGAGCTACTGGCGCGGGAGGGCTGAGCGATGAGAGTCGGCGAGGAACTGGCACCCCTGGAGATCCCGGTCACCCGCACGCTGATCGTCGCGGGCGCGATCGCCTCCCGTGACTACCAGGACGTGCACCACGACGCCGCTTCGGCACGGGAGAAGGGCTCCCCGGACATCCTCATGAACATCCTGACCACCAACGGCCTGGTGGGCCGCTACATCACCGACCGCCTCGGTCCGCGCACCGTGCTGCGCAAGGTAGCCATCCGACTGGGCGCCCCCAACTACCCGGACGACACCATGACGCTCACCGGTACGGTCACCGCCCTCCACGGGGACACCGCGGAGATCCGCGTCATCGGCGCCAACGGTCTGGGCCACCACGTCACCGGCACGGTCACCGTGACCCTCGACCCGGGGAGCGACGCATGAGTGTCCGTACGCGCGACGAACTCGGCGGCCGTGCCGCGATCGCCGGGATAGGGGCCACCGAGTTCTCCAAGGACTCCGGCCGCAGCGAGCTCAAGCTGGCCGTCGAGGCCGTGCACGCCGCCCTCGACGACGCCGGGCTCACCCCCGCCGATGTCGACGGCATGGTCACCTTCACGATGGACACGAGCCCCGAGATCACCGTCGCGCAGGCGGCCGGGATCGGGGACCTGTCCTTCTTCTCCCGTATCCACTACGGCGGCGGAGCGGCCTGCGCCACCGTCCAGCAGGCCGCGCTCGCCGTCGCCACCGGGGTCGCGGAGGTGGTGGTCTGCTACCGCGCCTTCAACGAGCGCTCCGGGCGCCGCTTCGGCTCCGGTGTCCAGCAGCGCGAGCCCTCGGCGGAGGGTGCGGCGCTCGGCTGGTCGCTGCCCTGGGGGCTGCTGACTCCGGCCTCCTGGGTGGCGATGGCCGCGCAGCGCTACCTGCACGCCTACAACCTCACGCCGGAGGCCTTCGGGCACGTCGCGGTCACCGACCGCCGACATGCCGCGAACAATCCCGCCGCGTACTTCCACGGCAAGCCGATCACTCTCGCCGATCACGCCGCCTCGCGGTGGATCGTGGAGCCGCTGCGGCTGCTGGACTGCTGCCAGGAGACCGACGGGGGGCAGGCCCTCGTCGTCACCACCACGGAGCGGGCCCGGACCCTGCGGCACGCGCCGGCCGTGGTCACCGCGGCGGCGCAGGGCGCCGGCCGCCGGCAGGAGGGCATGACCTCCTTCTACCGCGACGACCTCACCGGACTTCCCGAGATGGACGTGGTCGCACGCCAGCTGTGGCGCACCAGCGGGCTTCGGCCCTCGGACATCGACGTGGGCGTCCTCTACGACCACTTCACCCCGTTCGTGCTGATGCAGCTGGAGGAGTTCGGGTTCTGCGGACCGGGAGAGGCCGCCGATTTCGTCGCCGCGGACGCCCTGCCGATCAACACCCACGGCGGTCAGCTCGGGGAGGCGTACCTGCACGGGATGAACGGCATCGCCGAAGCCGTCCGCCAGCTGCGCGGCACCTCCGTGAACCAGGTGGCGGGAGCCGCCCACGCCCTGGTCACGGCCGGGACGGGGGTACCGACCTCCGGCCTGATCCTCGGCGCCTACGGCTGAGGACCGGTCCGGGGCGGGCTCAGGCCCCCTCCACCTTCAGGAGGTCGAGTTCGTCCTACACCTACAACCTGAGGTGGATCCCCCTTCGGCACCTGCGGGCGATTCCAGCGCGGGCGGGCGCTCCTAGCGTGGAGACATGACCCCGCCTGTGTGCACGCTCGCCTCGAACCCGACGCCGTACCCGTCGTTCTCGGCGTACGTCCGGACCCGCGGCACGGTCCTGATGCGCACCGCCCGCTCCCTCACCGCCAACCCGTGCGACGCCGAGGACCTCCTGCAGACGGCCCTCGCGAAGACGTACATGGCCTGGGACCGCATCGAGGACCACCGCGCGCTCGACGGCTACGTCCGGCGGACCCTGGTGAACACGCGCACCTCCCAGTGGCGCAAGCGCAAGGTGGACGAGTTCGCGTGCGACGAGCTGCCGGAGACCGAGGAGGCGCCGGCGGCCGACCCCGCGGAGGCGCAGGCCCTGCGGGACGCGATGTGGCGCGCGGTGACCCGGCTCCCCGACCGGCAGCGGGCCATGGTCGTCCTGCGCTACTACGAGGACCTGAGTGAGGCGCAGACCGCGGAGCTGCTGGGGGTCTCCGTCGGGACGGTCAAGAGCGCCGTCTCCCGTGCGCTGGGCAAGCTCCGTGAGGACCCGGAGCTGACCCCCGTCCGCTGAACCGAGCGGACCTTCGCGGATGTTTCACGTGAAACAGCGGGATGTTTCACGTGAAACACGAACCGGTTTCTACTCCGGGGTAGTGACATGCCGACCGGTACGTGCGCAGAATCGGCAGCATCCGTAGCCGCCGCAGCGCCGCAGCGCTCACCGGGAGGACGCTTTGCTCAGCACCATGCAGGACGTACCGCTCCTCGTCACCCGCATACTCCGACACGGAATGACGATCCACGGGAAGTCCCAGGTCACGACCTGGACCGGGGAGGCCGAGCCGCACCGCCGCAGCTTCGCCGAGATCGGTACCCGCGCCACCCGCCTCGCCAACGCCCTGCGCGACGAGCTCGGGGTACAGCAGGACGACCGGGTCGCCACCCTCATGTGGAACAACGCCGAGCACGTGGAGGCGTACTTCGCGATCCCCTGCATGGGTGCTGTCCTGCACACCCTCAACCTGAGGCTCCCTCCCGAGCAGCTGGTCTTCATCGTCAACCACGCCGCCGACCGGGTCGTGCTCGTGAACGGCACCCTGCTGCCGCTGCTCGCGCCGCTGCTGCCGCACCTGCCGACGATCGAGCACGTGGTCGTCTCCGGGATCGGCGACCGCTCCGTGCTCGACGGCCTGGACGTGCGCGTGCACGAGTACGAGGAGCTCCTCGCCGGCCGCTCCGACAGCTACGACTGGCCCGAGCTGGACGAGCGCCAGGCGGCCGCGATGTGCTACACCTCCGGCACCACCGGCGACCCCAAGGGCGTCATCTACTCGCACCGGTCGATCTACCTGCACTCCATGCAGGTCAACATGGCCGAGTCGATGGCGCTGACCGACAAGGACACCACCCTGGTGGTGGTCCCGCAGTTCCACGTGAACGCCTGGGGGCTGCCGCACGCCACCTTCATGACCGGTATCAACATGCTGATGCCGGACCGGTTCCTCCAGCCGGCCCCGCTCGCCGAGATGATCGAGCGGGAGAAGCCCTCGCACGCCGCGGCCGTCCCGACCATCTGGCAGGGCCTGCTGGCCGAGGTGACGGCCAACCCGCGCGACCTGAGCTCCATGAAGCAGGTCACCATCGGCGGCTCGGCGTGCCCGCCCGCCCTGATGGAGGCCTACGACAAGCTCGGTGTCCGCCTCTGCCACGCGTGGGGCATGACCGAGACCTCCCCGCTGGGCACGATGGCGCACCCGCCGGCCGGCTTGAGCGGCGAGGAGGAGTGGCCCTACCGGATCACCCAGGGCAGGTTCCCGGCGGGCGTCGAGGCGCGCCTGGTCGGTCCCGGCGGCGGTCTCCTGCCCTGGGACGGGGAGTCTGCGGGCGAGCTGGAGGTGCGCGGAACGTGGATCGCGGGCGCCTACTACGGCGGCGCGTCCGGCGAACCGGTCCGCCCCGAGGACAAGTTCAGCTCCGACGGCTGGCTCAAGACGGGCGACGTCGGTGTGATCAGCCCCGACGGCTACCTCACCCTCACCGACCGGGCCAAGGACGTCATCAAGTCCGGCGGCGAGTGGATCTCCAGCGTGGAGCTGGAGAACGCGCTGATGGCCCACCCCGAAGTGGCGGAAGCGGCTGTGGTCGCCGTCCCCGACGACAAGTGGGGAGAGCGTCCGCTGGCCACCGTCGTACTCAAGGAGGGCGCCACCGTGGACTACACGGGGCTGCGCGCGTTCCTCGGCCAGTCCATCGCCAAGTGGCAGCTGCCGGAGCGTTGGACGGTCATCGAGGCGGTGCCGAAGACGAGCGTCGGCAAGTTCGACAAGAAGGTCATCCGCAAGCAGTACGCGGACGGTGCGCTGGACGTCACCACCCTGGACTGAGCGGGCGGCCGCGGTCCCGTCCGCGGCCGGACGGTCTACCCCCGCGTGAGCCACGGCCGCAGCAGCCTGCTGACGGCGGGCATGGCCACGTAGGTCATCAGGGTGCTGAAGACGACGGCGAAGGCCGCCGTCCGCAGCACGAAGTGCAGATCCACCAGGTACGGCCCGAGCACGGCGTTGCCCGCCAGCGAGATCGGGAAGATGGCCAGCCCCGAGCTGACCGCCATCTTCCAGCGCGGCGGCGCCGGCCGGGTCGTACCCGGCTTGGCGAACCACGTCTCCATGCCCTGGAGTTCCCGCCGGGCTATCTCGGTGTGGTGGTGGCCGAGGCAGTTGGAGAACCACTCGGCCCGCTCGGCGGAGTCCTGCCAGCGCTGGAACGCCGCCTGGTTACGGAAGCGGTGCACCAGGAACCACGGGCCGCCCTCCGTCGCGGGACGGAAGAGCCCGTACCCGAGATGGTCGGGGAAGCCCGCGGCCGTCTCCAGGATGCCGTGGGCCCAGGCCTCGAACGTCTCCTCGTGCCCCGGGTCCACCTGCCGCGCGATCAGCAGGTTCACCTCACCGTTGTCGGCGGGGACGGTCTGCTCGTTCGTCTGGGTGATGGCCATCGGGCCAGGATGACTAGTTGGTGCCGATCTTGGCCAGCAGGTCCACGATGCGGCCCTGGACGTCCGCCGTGGTGGCCCGCTCGGCGAGGAAGAGCACGCTCTCGCCCGAGGCCAGCTTCGGCAGTTCGGCCGCCCCGATGCCCGCCGCCGTGTAGACCACCAGCGGCGTGCGGTTCAGCTGGCCGTTGGCACGCAGCCAGTCCACGATCCCGGCCCGCCGCCGACGTACCTGCATCAGGTCCATGACGACCAGATTGGGCCGTATCCGCGTCGCGAGTTCCACGGCGTCGGTGTCGGCGCCCGCCCGGGCGACCTGGAGTCCGCGCCGCTCCAGAGCGGCGGTCAGCGCGGTCGCGATCTCGTCGTGCTCCTCGATGAGCAGGACCCGGGACGGGTGCTGCTCGCTGTCGCGCGGCGCGAGCGCCTTGAGGAGAACAGCCGGATCCGCCCCGTACGCCGCCTCCCGCGTGGCGTGCCCGAGACCGGCCGTGACCAGTACGGGCACCTCGGCGGCCACCGCCGCCTGGCGCAGGGACTGCAACGCGGTCCGGGTGATCGGCCCGGTCAGCGGGTCCACGAAGAGGGCGGCGGGGAACGCGGCGATCTGCGCGTCCACCTCCTCGCGGGAGTGCACGATCACCGGGCGGTAGCCGCGGTCACTGAGCGCCTGCTGGGTCTGTACGTCCGGCGCGGGCCACACCAGCAGCCGGCGCGGGTTGTCCAGCGGCTCCGGAGGCAGCTCGTCGTCCACCGGGCGCGGAACGGGCCGGTTGACCACCTCGACCGCGCCGCCCGGTCCGTCGAGCGGCTCCGGACCCTCGTCGGAACCCGCCTCGGGAGCCCCTATGGCGAAGGCCCGACCCTGCGGAGCGGGCTCGGCCAGCCGGCGCCGGCGACCCGACCCCGAGCCGTTCGGATCGACGGAGATGCCCTGCCCGAGGGTGCCGAGCGCGCGCACGCTGATCGGCTGCGCCGCCTGTCCCTCCGCCGGAACGTCCTTCGACTGCCGGGCCCCGGGGACCGCCACCGGGCCGGCGGCACGGTCGTCCTCGGGAGCGGTCCGCGCCGCCGGAACGGGCCAGGCCGGATTGGCGGGCAACGCGCGCCGCCGACCGGTCGGCGGTACGGGTTCCTCCTCCGCCGGGACGGACGGCGCGCCGGGGATCCCGTCCTCCGCGGGGGGAGCACCGAGCACGCGGCGGCCGCGCCGTCCGCCCGGGGCGTCGGCGTCCCCGTCGGCCTCGACGGGAGCGGGGGCCGCACCGGCCATGGCGTGCGCCTGCGCGGCGGGCGGGGCAGGGGTCGGCCCGGCGGGCAGTGCGAAGCCGCCCTCGGGCGCGATGGGCCGGGCCGGGGCGGGAGCGGGACCGAGCCCGGTCGCCGGCACGGGCCCGCCGGACTGCACCGGACCGGGCGGGGCCAGGGGCCGCCGCCGGCCGGCGGGATGTTCGCTCACCGGAACCGGGGGGACCGGCACCGGCGGGAGCGCGGGCATGGCGTTGCCCTGCGGTGGGACGGGTCGCCCCGGGCCGCCCTGGGCGGCTTCGCCGCTGTCGTCGCCGGCCCGCCCGCGGCGGCGCCCGGTACCGAGCCCCGCGGGGTTCACCGGGGACTGCGCGAGCTCCGGACCGGCGTCGCCGCCCGCCTCGCCCGCCCGCCGCCGCCCGGACGGCAGCGCCAGCGCGCCCCCGGCCTCGGCCGGCTGCTCCGCTGCCGCCCCGCCCGGGGCGTCCGCGCCGTCCTCCAGGAAGGCGTCCACCCCGCGCCGGGCCCGCCGTCCGCCGGAGACCTTGCCGCCCGCTCCCGCTCCGCCCGCTCCGGGGCTCGCGGTCCCGGTGGCCGTGTCGCCGACCGGCTCCGCCGCCGGCTCGGGCAGGGTCACCGTCCCGGCTCCCGAACCCAGCGGCAACTCCAGTACGTAGGCCCCGCCGGGCGCGCCCGGCACCTCCACCGTCTGCAGCACGCCCCCGTGCGCGGCCACGATCCCGCGCACGATCGGCTCGTGCACCGGGCTCCCACCCTCGTACGGTCCGCGCACCTCGATGCGTACGACGTCCCCGCGCTGCGCGGCGGCCACGACGATCGTCGAGTCGCTGTAGCCGCTGCCCTGGCGGGTCTTGCCGGTGGCGTCCACGCCCGCGACGTCGGCGACCAGGTGCGCCAGCGCGGTCGCGATCCGCTCCGCGTCCACCTCGGCCTCGATCGTCGGCGCGTGCACGGCGAACTGCGCGCGGCCGGGCCCGATCAGCTCGACCGCTCCGTCGACGCCGGCCGCGACCACGGCGTTGATCAGGACCTTCTTCTTCGCGAGCCGGTCGCCGCCCGCGTCCAGGCGCTGGAAGCCGAGCACGTTGTCCACGAGCGTCGTCATCCGGGAGTACCCGGCGGCCAGGTGGTGGAGCAGCTGGTTGGCCTCGGGCCACAGCTGGCCCGCGTCGTCGGCGGCCAGCGTCGCCAGTTCCCCGCGCAGCTCGTCGAGCGGTCCGCGCAGAGAGTCCCCGAGGACGGCCAGCAGCTGGGCGTGGCGTGCGGCGAGGGCGTCGTAGGGCCGCCGGTCGGTGAACGTCATGACGGCGCCGACCAGCAGCTCCCCGTCCCGTACGGGCGAGGTGGTCAGGTCGACGGCGACGGGCTGCCCGGTCTTGTTCCACAGCACCTGGCCGCGGACGCGGTGCTTGCGGCCGCTGCGCAGGGTGTCGGCGAGCGGGGACTCCTCGAACGGGAACGGCGAGCCGTCCGCCCGCGAGTGCTGGACGAGCCCGTGCAGTTCGCGGTTGCCGAGGTCGGTGGCGCGGTAGCCGAGGATCTGCGCGGCGGCCGGGTTGACCAGCACCACGCGGCCGTCGGTGTCCGTGCCGACGACGCCCTCGGCGGCGGCGCGCAGGATCATCTCGGTCTGGCGCTGGGAGCGGGCCAGCTCGGCCTCGGTGTCCACGGTCTGCGAGAGGTCGCGTACGACCAGCATCAGCAGCTCGTCACCCGTGTAGCCGGGCTGCGGCTCGCGGTAGGCGTCACGGCCGTCGAGATGGGCACTGGTGACTTCGACGGGGAACTCGGAGCCGTCGGTGCGGCGGGCGGTCATGCGCGTGGGCTTGGTGCGGCCGCCCTCGTCCTCGCCGGGCCGCCGCATCGAGCCGGGGATCAGCTTGGAGTCGAACTCGGGCAGGAGGTCGAGCAGGCCCCGGCCGACCAGACCTGTGCCCGGGCTCTCCATGACCTCAAGAGCGATCGAATTCGCGTTGACGACCGTGCCGTTGGCATTGACGAGCAACAGCGCGTCCGGAAGCGCGTCGAGTATTGCTGCGAGGCGAGCAGCGCCTCGGGATGGCCTGCTGCTCACGACGAGCTTCCTCCCTGACCACAACTACCGGCATGTCACGGGAGGAGTCTAAGGCCACAGCCCCGCGGCGGGGTGGCCGATGGGCGGTGGATACCGCCCATCCCGCGCATCCTCCCAGGTCAGGAACGCCCACTCGGAAGGAGAGGTTCCAAGTCGTCCCAGCGGCTGATCTCGCAACCGTTCGTCCGGCGGAAGGTCGCGTCCACCCTGTGCCCGTTCCAGGATCCGGTGATGCGGGCGGTGGCGGGGCCGCCGTGCTGCATGGTGCAGACCTGCCGCTTGGAGACGGGGGCGAACGGGTCCTTCCCCTCCCTGGAGAGCTGCTCCAGCCGGGCGCAGGCGCCGGCCGCCTGCGGGTGGTCGCCGCCGGTGGGCTCGCATTCGAGCCGGTACTCGCGGTCCAACTGCCGGTTCCCGGTGTCGGCCATGGCGATGGTGAGCCGGTCGGGCGTGGCGAGCAGCCGGTCGAGGGGCAGTGGGGTGAGCGGGGGCAGCGGTCCGGCGGCCGCGGCGGCCAGGGCGGAGGTGACGGCGAAAGCGGCGAGACGCAGCATGGGGCACTCCAGGTCGTCCGTACGTCGTACGCCTGACCAACGACGGGAGCGCGCGGATGTTGCGTCCGGGTGCCGCGGCACCTCACGCGGCACCTCACGCGAACCTCTTGCGGCCCCTTGTCCTAAGGCTTTGCTCTGGGCCCTTCCGTCCTTGTACCGTGGGAGCGGATTGGTGACCGGCCCCGCGCCTGTGTCATCATCTGCACGCACCCTCGTACGTGGGGGTGTGCTGGAGGCGTCGCCTAGTCCGGTCTATGGCGCCGCACTGCTAATGCGGTTTGGGGCTTACCCCCCATCGAGGGTTCAAATCCCTCCGCCTCCGCACTTCACGAAGCCCCGGTCCTACTGGACCGGGGCTTCGGTGCGTTCTGCGCCGAGTCCATCCGATCGGGCGAGCCCCGCGCCCGATCCGGGCGCCCGAGGGCCTTCCGCGTGGGCGGCCGGATGATCTTCGGACGGGCTGTTTCCGCAGCTCAGGCGGGGTGCGGCTAATGGATTTCGCGTCCCGGCGAGGTCCATGTATTGTTGTTCTCGCAAGGCCAACGGGGCGCAAAACCCCAGCAGGCCAAGCACTCGTAGCTTAACGGATAGAGCATCTGACTACGGATCAGAAGGTTGCAGGTTCGAATCCTGCCGAGTGCACAGCAGCTCAGAAGCCCCGGACGAAAGTCCGGGGCTTCTGGCGTTTCCGGGCCGCGCAGTAGCGACCCGAGGACTGCCCCTGTGGTCCTCCTCAGTGGGGAGGCCTCCCCCGAGGGATGTCAGGGCACGTCTGGCTCTGGCGGGGGACGCGGGTTGCGCGGGCGGGTGGCTACGGTTCGGGGAGACCGACCGGCTACGAAAAACGGGGGCTCGCATGGGACTGTTCGGAAACGCGCACACCGTCGACCCGGTGTCGGCGCAGCGGGACTACGCGCGACTGCTGGGGCAGGGGGAGCAGGTGCACGCCGCCTACCTGCTCATCCGGGACACGATCCTGTTCACCGACCGGCGGTTGGTGCTCATCGACAAGCAGGGGATCACGGGCAAGAAGGTGGAGTACCACTCCGTCCCGTACCGGAGCATCACGCACTTCTCCGTGGAGACGGCCGGGCACTTCGATCTCGACGCCGAACTCAAGATCTGGATATCGGGGAGCTCGACACCGATCGAGAAGACCTTCACCAAGGGTGTCGACATCTACGAGGTGCAGGCGATCCTGACGCAGTTCGTCGCCCAGTAGACGGACGTTCCACGCGGGTAAGGGCGACTTCGCCAGATTGAGTTCTGTATAGAACGACAAAGTCGAACTAGGTTCGGTCTGGTAGGGCGATTGCAGGATCCGATACCGTCTTCCCGAGGGCCGACAGGCCCATGGGAGGAAGATCGCGTGGACGACATCGACCGGGCGCTCGTCCTGCGCCTGCAGCAGGACGCGGGCCAGTCCTACGCGGCGCTCGGCACCGCTGTCGGACTCTCGGCCGGGGCCACCCATGAGCGGGTACGCAAGCTCCGAGAGCGCGGGGTGATCCGGCGGACCACGGTCGACGTGGATCCGGCGGCGGTCGGCAGCGGGGTGCTCGCCTATGTGATGGTCGACTCCAACGCCTGGATGGGAGAGGCGGGCGAGGCGTTCGCCGACATCCCCGAGATTCAGGAGGCTCACATCATCGCGGGCAGCGCCTCGGTGCTGGTCAAGGTGCGGACGGCCTCGACCGGGCAGTTGCAGGACGTCCTGCGCAGGCTCTACGCCATCGACGGGGTCAGCGGTACGCACGCCACCGTGGTCCTGGACACCTTCTTCGAGCGGCCGGTGCCGCTGTGACCTGGTGGTGCACCGGGATCCGGTGGAACGACGGCCGGCCGGCGATCGGATGGTGCGGGGAGGGGTTCGCGGAGCGGGTGAGCCCGCTCGTGTACGGGCAGCGGCTGGCCTTCGCCGGGCGCGGGGAGCGGCGCTGCCTCGGTGTGCGCAGGGCCGGGAAGCGCACCGCCTGTCCCACGTCCGTCGTCGTACCCGGCCGCGTCGGCAACGCGCAGTGCCCCGAATGCGCCCGCCTCGACCGGTCGTTCTCGGTGGCCGCCGACACCAACGCGGCGGATCCGCGCACGTACCGGGTCTACCTGGCCTGGTTCGGGCCCGGGCTGGTCAAGGTCGGCATCACCGCCGAGGAGAGGGGGTCCGCGCGACTGCTGGAGCAGGCGGCGGTGGCGTGGACCTGGCTGGGCCGGGGTCCGCTCATGGCCGGCCGGCGTACCGAGGAGCTGCTGCGGGCGGCCCTCGGGGTGCCGGACCGGATCGCGTACAGCCGTAAGCGCGCGGTACGGGGGCACCTGCCGCCCGCGGCCGAACGGGCCCGGGAGGTCGCCGAGCTGTATGCCAGGGCGGCGGAGCTGCCCGGGTGGCCCGAGTCGCTGGAGCGGCTGGCATGCGAAGTCACCGATCACGCGGAGCCGTTCGGCCTCGAAGCGATCGGCGGGCCCAGCATGCCCGACGGGCCCAGCATGCCCGACGGGCCCGGCGGGCCCGGCGGGCTCGGCGGCGCCCCGGGGCCCGGCGTGCTCGACGGGCCGGGCGGGTTCGGGTGGGTGGTGACGGAGATGGTGGACGGTGGGGTGGTCGTGGGGCGGTTGGTGGGCGCCGCGGGGCCCGATCTGCACCTCGCGGACGGGTTGGTGGTGGACACCCGGCTGCTCGCGGGATGGCAGCTCACCACGCCCGCGGCGGAGGCCGTGACGGCGGTGCCGTTCACAGGGATCCCGATTGCGAGTGCTCCTGCGGCGGAGCAGGACGGACTGTTCTGAACGCTCCCGCCGGCGGTGCCGTGGTCAAGACTTGGATCCCTTCGGCCGCCCGAGGCCCATCGCGGTGGACAGGGCCGGGGGTCGGGACCGAGGGTGGGGGCATGAGCATCCCGCCGGTACCGGCCGCCACGGCTTTGCCCGCAACAGCTGAGGCGGTCCGCGCCTTCCGGGAGCGACTCGGGCTGCCCGGACTGGTCGACGTCCACACGCACTTCATGCCCGAACGGGTCCTGGACAAGGTGTGGCAGTACTTCGACGCCGTGGGACCCCTGACCGGCGTCGAATGGCCCATCACCTACCGGCACGAGGAGGAGCAGCGCGTCGCGCTGCTGCGGGAGTTCGGGGTCCGCGCCTTCACCGCCATGCTCTACCCCCACAAACCGGCCATGGCCGCCTGGCTCAACGCCTGGTCCGCCGACTTCGCCGCCCGGACCCCCGACTGCCTGCACACCGCGACCTTCTTCCCGGAGGAGGGCGTGTCCGCGTACGTCGGCCACGCGCTGGAGGGCGGGGCCCAGATCTTCAAGGCGCACCTCCAGGTGGGCGGGTACGACCCGAACGACGACCGCCTCGACCCGGTGTGGGGGCTGCTGGCCGAGGCCGGGGCCCCGATCGTGATCCACTGCGGCTCCGGGCCCGTCCCGGGCAAGCACACCGGCCCCGAGCCGATCGCCCGGCTGCTGGCCCGGCACCCGCGCCTGCCCCTGGTCATCGCCCATATGGGGATGCCCGAGTACGCGGACTTCCTCGACCTCGCCGACCGGTACACCGAGGTCCGCCTCGACACCACCATGGCCTTCACCGACTTCTCGGAGCAGTTCAGCGGCTTCCCGGCCGGTGACCTGGGGCGCCTCGCGGACCTCGGCGACCGGATCCTGCTCGGCACCGACTTCCCGAACATCCCCTACCCCTACGAGCACCAGCTGGAGGCGCTGGAGCGCCTCGGCCTCGGTGACGCGTGGCTGCGGGCCGTCTGCCACGACAACGGCGCCCGGCTCTTCCGCCTCCCGGACTGACCCCGGCCGCCCCCGTCCCCGTCCGCCCCGCCCCCCGTCGTCGCCCCCGTCGTCGCCGTCCTACCGTCGCCCCGTGTTTCTCAGGAGATTCACAGGGAGGAACAAGATCGCTCTCACGGGCGCCGGACAGCGTGGTCGCATGACTGCGACGACCACCTCCCCCGCGTCCACGTCCACCAGCGATCACGCCGCCCTGGTGCGGCCCGACGGCGGCCGCTGCCGGGTGCTCGTCGTCGACGACGAGGCCGCGCTCTCCGAGCTGCTGTCCATGGCCCTGCGCTACGAGGGCTGCGAGGTGCGCACCGCTGCCGACGGGGCCGGCGCCGTGCGGGCGGCGCGGGAGTTCCGGCCGGACGTCGTGGTCCTCGACGTCATGCTTCCGGACATGGACGGGCTCGCCGTCCTCGGCCGGCTGCGCCGGGAGCTCCCCCAGGTCCCCGTGCTGTTCCTGACCGCCAAGGACTCCGTGGAGGACCGGATCGCCGGTCTCACGGCGGGCGGCGACGACTACGTCACCAAGCCGTTCAGCCTGGAGGAGGTCGTCGCCCGTCTGCGCGGTCTGGTCCGACGCTCGGGCGCCGCGCAGGCGGCCCGCGGCGGCTCCGTACTGGCGGTGGGTGACCTGCGCCTCGACGAGGACAGCCACGAGGTCGTCCGGGCCGGCCGGGAGATCCATCTGACCGCCACCGAGTTCGAGCTGCTGCGCTATCTGATGCGCAACCCCCGGCGGGTGCTGAGCAAGGCGCAGATCCTGGACCGGGTGTGGTCGTACGACTTCGGCGGCCAGGCCAACGTGGTGGAGCTGTACATCTCCTACCTGCGCCGGAAGCTGGAGAGCGGCCCCGGGCTGCCGGCCATGATCCATACCCGGCGCGGTGCCGGCTACCTGATCAAGCCCGCCGAGCTGTGAGCTTCAGACCCCGACTGCGGATCCGGAAGCGGCCCCGAGACCGGGACCGGGACCGGCCTCCGTACCGGAAGCCGTTCCGGGCGCGGCGGACGTGGTCCCTGCGGACGCGGCTCGTCTTCTCGGCGGTGGCGCTCATCGCCGTGGTGGGCGCCGCGATCGGGACCGTCACGACCCTCGCCCTGCGCTCGTACCTGGTCGCCGAGCTCGACGACCAGCTCCGCACCTCCGTCAAGATGGCCGGCCACGGCCCCGGCGCCAAGGCGGTCCGGGACAGCGGCGCCGGGTTCGTCCTGGCCCCCGGCAACCCACTGGACGCCGTCGGGCTCCGGCTCGACCCCCGGGGCGCCGTCCTGGCGACCGCGCTCAACGCCCGCGGCGAGGGGCCTTCGTACGACCTCGGCCAGACGCTCACCGCGGCGCAGAGCGAGGCCTTGGCGCGCGCCGCCCGCGGCGCCGTCCTGGGCCGGGCCGGCCCGGTGGAGGCAGAGCTGCCGGGCCTCGGGGCCTACCGGGTGCTGACCGCTCCGGACGGAGGCCTGGCCCTCGGCTTCCCGCTGCGCGGGGTCGACTCCACCGTGCACACCCTGATCGGTGTCGAGGTGTCCGTCACCCTGGCCGGGCTGATCGCCGCCTCCCTCGCGGGGCAGGCGCTCGTCGGAGTCGCGCTCAGCCCCCTGCGCAGGGTCGCCGCCACCGCCACCCGCGTGTCCGAACTCCCGCTGCACAGCGGCGAGCCCGCCCTGAACGAACGCGTCCCGGACGCCGAAGCCGATCCCCGGACCGAGGTGGGCCAGGTCGGCGCGGCCCTGAACCGCATGCTGGGCCATGTCTCCTCCGCGCTCACCGCGCGCCAGGAGAGCGAGACCCGGGTCCGGCAGTTCGTCGCCGACGCCAGTCACGAGTTGCGCACCCCGCTGGCCTCCATCCGGGGATACGCCGAACTCACCCGGCGGGGGCGGGAGCAGCCGGGCCCCGACACCCGCCACGCCCTGGGCCGCATCGAGTCCGAGGCCACGCGGATGACCGGCCTGGTGGAGGACCTGCTGCTGCTGGCCCGGCTGGACGCCGGCCGCCCCCTGGTCACCGCCGACACGGACACCGACCTGGCCCCGCTCCTCGTCGACGCCGTCAGCGACGCCCGGGCCGCCGGTCCCGGACACCACTGGCGCCTGTGCCTGCCCGACGAACCCGCGACGGTGCGCGCCGATCCGGCCCGTATCCAGCAGGTGCTGGTCAACCTGCTCGCCAACGCCCGGACCCACACCCCGCCCGGCACCACCGTCACCGCCCGTGTTTCACGTGAAACATCCGCCGTCCGGCTGCGGATCGAGGACGACGGCCCGGGGATCGCACCCGCCCTGCTCCCCCACGTCTTCGAACGCTTCGCGCGCGGCGACGCCTCCCGCTCCCGGGCGGCCGGCTCCACCGGCCTCGGGCTCGCCATCGTCCAGGCGGTCGTCACGGCCCACGGCGGCCGGGTCGGCGTACGGAGCGAACCGGGCCGGACCCGCTTCGAGGTCCTGCTGCCGCGCGCCGGCCCGGCCGAGCCGCTACAACGCGCCGGCTCCACCGCCCCGGCCGAGCCGGACTCACAGACGGGGCACAGGCTCATCACACAGGGGTGACAGGGCGCGGAGCGAGGGTCGGTACATGCCAACCGATGCCTTCCCCGGGGCCCTCCCGGCCCGGGCGCCCCTCGCGCCCGTGCCCGGAGTGCCCGTGCTCGACGTGGTGATCCCGGTCTTCAACGAGGAGCGGGACCTCGGGCCGTGCGTGCGCCGCCTGCACGCGCACCTGGCCCGCACCTTCCCGTACCCCTTCCGGATCACCGTCGCGGACAACGCGAGTACCGACCGCACCCCCCAGGTGGCGGCGGCGCTGGCCGGCGCGTTGGAGGGCGTACGGGGAGTCCGGCTGGAGGAGAAGGGCCGGGGCAGGGCCCTGCGCACCGTCTGGGGCGCCTCCGACGCGCCCGTACTCGCGTACATGGACGTGGACCTCTCGACCGACCTGAACGCGCTGCTTCCGCTCGTCGCCCCGCTGATCTCCGGCCACTCCGACCTCGCCATCGGCACCCGCCTGGCCCGCTCCTCGCGGGTGGTGCGGGGAGCCAAGCGCGAGTTCGTCTCCCGCGCCTACAACCTCCTGCTGCGGTCCTCGCTCGCGGCCCGTTTCAGCGATGCCCAGTGCGGGTTCAAGGCCATCCGCCGGGAGGTGGCCGAGCGGCTGCTGCCGCTGGTGGAGGACACCGGCTGGTTCTTCGACACCGAGCTGCTCGTACTCGCCGAACGGGCCGGGCTCAGGATCCACGAGGTGCCGGTCGACTGGGTCGACGATCCCGAGTCGTCCGTGCACATCGCGAGGACCGCCGCCGAGGACCTCAAGGGCGTATGGCGGATAGGCAGGGCGCTGGCGCTCGGCGCGCTGCCGCTCGACCGGCTCGCCCGCCCCCTCGGCGACGACCCCCGCGACCGCGGCGCCCTGCCGGGCGTGGACGGCGGCCTGGCCCGTCAGCTGCTCGGCTTCTGCGCGGTCGGCGTCCTGTCCACGCTGCTCTACCTCTTCCTGTACTCCGCCTTCCGGGCCGGGGCCGGTCCGCAGCTCGCCAACGGCGCCGCCCTGCTGCTGTCGGCCGTCGCCAACACGGCCGCCAACCGCCGGTTCACCTTCGGGGTGCGCGGCCCGGACCGGGCCGTACGCCACCAGGCACAGGGACTGGTGGTGTTCGGCATCGGGCTCGCCCTGACCAGCGGCTCCCTGGCCGCACTCGCAGCGGCCACGCCCGAGCCCGCGCGCGGTACCGAACTGGCCGTGCTGATCACGGCCAATCTCGCCGCCACCGTGCTGCGGTTCCTGCTGTTCCGCGCCTGGGTCTTCCCCGAGCGGCGCGGCGCCACCCTCATGACACCGACGGACAAGGACACCCGATGACCACGGCAGCACCGCCGATCCTCCCGCCCGTCGTGGCCGGGGCCCGAACGGACCGGCCCCGCTGGGAACGCCCGTCCCTCGCCGGCCTCCTGATCGCCACCACCCTCCTGCTGCTGTGGGACCTGGGCGCGTCCGGCTACGCCAACTCCTTCTACTCCGCCGCCGTACAGGCGGGAAGTGAGAGCTGGAAGGCCTTCTTCTTCGGCTCCTCCGACGCCGGCAACTCCATCACCGTCGACAAGCCTCCGGCCGCCCTGTGGCCGATGATGCTGTCGGTCCGGCTGTTCGGGCTCGGCGCCTGGCAGATCCTCGTCCCGCAGGCGCTGATGGGCGTCGCGACCACCGCGGTCCTGTACGCCGCCGTACGCCGTCAGTTCGGACCCGGTGCGGCGCTGCTGAGCGGCGCCGTCCTCGCGCTCACGCCCGTCGCCGCGCTGATGTTCCGCTTCAACAACCCGGACGCGCTGCTGACCCTGCTCCTGACCGTCACGGTCGCCTGCGTGCTGCGGGCGCTGGAAGGGGCGCACACGCGCTGGCTGGTCTGGGCCGGAATCGCGGTCGGCCTCGCCTTCCTGACCAAGACCCTGCAGGCCTTCGTGATCCTGCCGCCGCTCGCCGTGCTGTACGCCGTCTGCGCGCCGACGCGGCTGCGCCGGCGCCTGGGGCAGGTGCTGCTCGCCGGTGCCGCCGCGGTGGTGACGGGCGGCTGGTGGGTCGCGGTCGTCGAACTCTGGCCGGCCCGTTCGCGCCCGTACATCGGCGGCTCGCAGACCAACTCCTTCCTGGAGCTGACCCTCGGATACAACGGCCTGGGGCGGATCAACGGCAACGAGGCCGGCAGCGTGGGCGGCGGCGCCAGGGCAGGCGGCGGTGGCGGCTGGGGGGAGACGGGCATCGACCGGCTCTTCGTCGGCAACATCGGCGGCCAGATCTCCTGGCTGCTGCCCGCGGCCCTGGTCCTTCTCGCGGCCGGACTGCTGATCACCTGGCGGGCCCGGCGGGCCACCGACTCGCTGGAGGGCATGGCTCGGGCGGCCTTCCTGGCCTGGGGCGGCTCCCTCCTGATCACGGCCGCGGTCTTCAGCTGCATGCAGGGGATCTTCCACGAGTACTACACCGTGGCGCTGGCCCCCTTCGTGGCCGCACTCGTGGGGATGGGGGTCTCGGTGCTGTGGGAGGAACGCGGCAGCCGACCGGCCGCGCTCGCCCTGTCCGGCGTCCTGGCGCTGACCGCCGTCTGGTCGTACGTCCTGCTCGGCCGGGCCGCGGGGTACGTGCCGTGGCTGCGCTGGACGGTCCTGGCGGCCGGGCTGCTCGCGGCGGCCGCACTGCCGTTCGCCGTCCGGGTGGGCCGCCGGCTCGTCCCGGCCACGGCGGCGCTCGCGCTGGGAGCGGCGCTGGCCGGCCCGTTCGCGTACTGCCTGACCACCGTGACGACGGCGCACACCGGCTCCATCGTCACGGCCGGACCGGCGGTGGCGGGAGCCCGGGGCGGACCCGGCGCCATGATGCGGGCCCCCTCCGGCGGGGAGCGGCCGGGCGGCGCGGGTGTACCGCCAGGCGCCCAGGGCGCCCCGAACGGCCAGGCCGCCCCCGGCGGTCAAGGAGCCCCGAACGGCCAAGCCGCCCCCGGCGCCCCGGACGGCCGGGCGGCCCAGGGCGGCCCCGGGAGCCGCGGCCCCGGCCTGGACGGGCGCGGCCCCGAGCGCGACGGCGGTGGTCAGGGCGGTCCCGGCGGGCTGCTCGGCGGTACCCGCGTCGCCGCGGAGGCCACCGCGGCGCTGCGCACCGACGCCGCGCGGTACACCTGGGCGGCGGCTGCCATCGGATCGCAGAACGCGGCGAGCTACCAGCTGGCCTCCGGGGCGCCGGTGATGCCGGTCGGCGGCTTCAACGGCAGTGACCCCTCCCCGACCCTGGAGCGGTTCAAGGAGTACGTGGAGGCCGGCGAGATCCACTGGTTCATCGCGCAGGGCGGCGGCTCGGCCGGCGGCGCGGAGGCAGGCACCCGGGGCGGCGGCCGCCCCGGCGGTGCGGCCGGCACGGCCATCGAGAACTGGGTCGAGGCCACCTTCACGGCGTCCACCGTCGGCGGTGCCGTGTTCTACGACCTGACGAGCCCGACGCACAGCGGCTCCTGACCCGGATCGACGAAGGCCGCCCCCGAGGAGAGGGGCGGCCTTCGCCTGGTGCGCCGGTCGGTCCGGGCCCGGGTCAGACCCGGGCGGCCGATCCGGCGGGGGTCGTGACCGCGGCCGCGGCCGTCGGGGCGTCCAGCGGCGTGGCGGACGCCGTCGGCGCCGCCGGGCCGGACTTCAGCGGGACCTCCTTGATGAACAGCACGAGGACGAGACCGAGCAGCGCGAACGGGGCCGCGTAGAGGAACACGTCGCCGACGCCGTGCCCGTACGCGGACTCGATCACCTCGCGGAGCGGCGCGGGCAGCTTGTCGAGGTCGGGGATCGCGCCGCCGCCGGTACCGCCGTGGCCCATGGCCGCCGCCTTCGGCCCGAGTGCGGCGAGGCCGTCCTGCACGTAGTGCGTGACCCGGTTGGCCATGACCGCGCCCAGCGCGGACACGCCCACGGCGCCGCCCAACGAGCGGAAGAAGGTGACGACGGAGCTGGCGGCGCCCAGGTCCTCGGGGGCCACCTGGTTCTGGGTCGCGAGGACGAGGTTCTGCATCATCATGCCGAGCCCGAGGCCGGTCAGGGCCATGTAGACGGCGATGTGCCAGTACGGGGTGTCGTACCGCAGGGTGCCGAGCAGGCCGAGCCCCGCTGTCAGGAGCACGCCGCCGGAGACGAGCCAGGCCTTCCACCTGCCGGTCTTGGTGATCACCTGGCCCGAGAGGGTGGAGGAGACGAAGAGCCCGGCGATCATCGGAATCGTGAGGACCCCGGACATCGTCGGCGACTCGTTGCGCGCCAACTGGAAGAACTGGCTGAAGAACACGGTCCCCGCGAACATGGCGACGCCCACGAACAGCGAGGCCGCCGAGGCGAGGGTGATGGTCTTGTTCCGGAAGAGCCGCAGCGGGATGATCGGGTCGCTCGCGCGGGACTCCACGAGGACGAACAGGAGGCCGAGCGCCACCGCGCCGCCGGTCATGGCCCAGGTCTGCCAGGAGATCCAGGCGTAGGAGTCGCCGGCCTGGGTGACCCAGATCAGCAGCAGCGAGACGGCCCCGCTGACGAGGAGGGCGCCGAGCCAGTCGACCTTGACGTCACGGCGCACCACCGGCAGCCGCAGCGTCTTCTGCAGCACGATCAGCGCGATGATCGCGAAGGGCACGCCGACGTAGAAGCACCAGCGCCAGCCCAGCCACGAGGTGTCGGTGATGACACCGCCGAGCAGCGGCCCGCCGACGGTGGCGACGGCGAAGACCGCGCCGAGGTAGCCGCTGTAGC
This sequence comes from Streptomyces sp. NPDC058662, assembly GCF_042716255.1. Taxonomy (NCBI): domain Bacteria; kingdom Bacillati; phylum Actinomycetota; class Actinomycetes; order Kitasatosporales; family Streptomycetaceae; genus Streptomyces; species Streptomyces sp. NPDC058662. The sequence continues at coordinate 230,519 of NZ_JBHXRU010000001.1, forward strand.
GGCCGCGCTCGCGCGGGGAGATCATCGCGGCCATCACGATCTGGGCGAGCGCGGACAGGCCGCCGACGCCGATGCCCTGCACCACGCGGCAGGCGATGAGCATGCTCGTGTTCTGGGACATGCCCGCGACCACGGAGCCGAGGACGTAGATCACCAGGGATATCTGGACCAGCAGCTTCTTGCTGAAGAGGTCGGACAGCTTGCCCCACACCGGGGTCGCCGCCGTCATGGACAGCAGGGCCGCCGTGACCACCCAGGTGTACGAGGACTGCGTCCCGCCGAGGTCGCTGATGATCTGGGGCAGGGCGTTGGAGACGATCGTGGAGGACAGGATCGCCACGAACATGCCGAGCATCAGCCCGGACAGCGCCTTCATGATCTGCGGGTGGGTCATGGACGTGCTGTCGGACGTCGTCTCCGACCGGCCGTCGCCTCCCCGCACGTCGGTGGGTGTGGTCGTAGCCATGCGTTTCCTTAAGTACTAGAGGTACGAGAAGCTCGATCGGAGTCGAGCCAGCAGGGTGTTGAGTGCGTCGATGTCCTCGGCCGGCCAGTCGGCCAGTGCTCTCTCCAGCGCGCCCGTGTACCGGGCGCCGAGCTCGGTGAGCAGGTCCCGGCCCGCGGGGGTGAGCCGCAGGATGCGGCAGCGGCCGTCGCCCGGGTCGGTCTCGCGCGCTATCCAGCCCCGGTCGGCCACGTGCGCCACGTGCCTGCTGGTCACCGAGATGTCGACCGCCATGAGCTCGGCCAGCCTGCTCAGCCGCATCTCGCCGTGTCGGTCGAGGACGGTGAGGACGGCGGCGGCGCCGGCCGGGCAGTGCCCGGGCAGGCTGCGGACCAGCTCGCGCTTGACCGCGCCGATCCCGGTGAGCTGGCGGGCCAGCTCGCGGTACCGGGCGCCGCCTCCGGCCGCCGGGGTACGGGAGGCCGCCGGGGCGCCGCCCGGTGCGGTGTCCGCGACGGCCGAACGCGCAGTGGTGGGAGTGGTCACCGGACAGCCCCTCATCTTGTTGCTTAGAGCAACCATAGAAGCGGATGGTTGCTACAGGCAAATGAATCGGGGGCTGGGGCGGTAAAAGAATCGGAAAACCCGCTAGGGTCCTGCTCCATGGCTGCGAACAACAACTCACAGGGCCCCGAGGGAAACTACGACCCCGCGGGCAGCACTCAGATGTTCCGCGCGTTCGTCGAGGAGGCCGCTCCGGCCCGGCAGGCGGGGCCGGGAGCGCGGCAGGAGCGCCGCGCGGGGCAGAAGGAGGGCGGCTCGAACCAGGCCGTCCGGGTGGGGCTGGCCGTCGCGCTCGTGCTCTGCCTCGGCGCGGCGCTCTGGGTGGTCCTGCACTGAGGCCCGGCGGGCCGCCTCCTGCGGACTCCCTGCGGATCCCGCCCGAGCCGCGCGGTCCGAGGAGGCGACCCGGCCCGTACGGCGGACCCCGCGCGGGGTCCGGTCCCGCCGTCGCCCCTCAGTTCCAGGCCGCGGTGACCTTCCGGGTCTCCACCCGCATGCCGAGCGGGACCCGCCAGGACTCCACGCACACCGTGTAGGCCTGCGTCTTCGAGGCCCCGCCCGCGATCGGCGCGGGCAGCGGCTGGGTGGTGGTGATCGTCGCCCAGTCGATGCCGAGCGCGCCGATGATGTGCGTCGCGAAGCTGACCGTCCCCGAGCGGGCGGCGGTCGTTCCGGCGTTGGTGAAGGTGACCGTGACCCGCTCGCACCAGCGGTCGGCCGCGCCCGCCCTGGCCGGGGCGGACAGCGTCAGCCGAGCCGCGGTGGCCGGGGGCGGTGCAGGGGGCGTCGTACCGGGCCCGGTGCCCGGGCGCGTCGGCGTGCCGGGAGTGCCCGGCGGGCTCTGCGGCGTACCGGGGCCGGTCGGCGGGAGCGGTGCCGAGGGCGTGCCGGGTGCCGGGGCGGTACGCCCCGGTCCGGCACCGACCGGCGCTCCGCCGCTGCCGCCGCCCGGGGCGCGGGCTCCCGATGTGCCTCCCGGCGTACCGGGCGATGTGTCCGACGCGGCGCCCGGGGGCGCGGCGGCCGACGCGGAGGAGGCGCCGGCCGTCGAGGGGCCCCCGAGCCGGTGGAACTCCACCCGCCCCCGCGGCGCCACGTTGTCCCCGGCGCCCCGTTCGGGGCCGGGGGCCGCCGCGCCCACGGCGGTGTAGCCGTCCCGCGCCGGTCCGCCGCAGCCGGTGAGGCCCGCGGCGGTCGCGCAGCACAGGGCGAGGAGTGCGGCCGTGCGGGGTCCCGTTCGCATCGCGCCAGTTTTACTGACGCTCCGTCAATTGGGAACCCCGCCGGGTCGGCCGGGTCGGATCACTCTCCGATGAGGCCCACGCGCAGCTGTGCGAGGGTCCGGGTGAGCAGCCGGGAGACGTGCATCTGGGAGATGCCGACCTCCTCGCCGATCTGCGACTGCGTCATGTTCGCGAAGAACCGCAGCATGATGATCTGGCGCTCCCGGGGCGGGAGCTTGGCGAGCAGCGGCTTGAGGGACTCCCGGTACTCGACGCCCTCCAGCGCGGTGTCCTCGTAGCCGAGCCGGTCCGCGAGCGAGCCCTCGCCGCCCTCGTCCTCGGGAGAGGGCGAGTCCAGCGAGGAGGCGGTGTAGGCGTTGCCCACGGCGAGGCCGTCGACGACGTCCTCCTCGGAGACCCCGAGCACGGCGGCGAGCTCCGGCACGGTCGGCGAGCGGTCCAGCTTCTGGGCGAGCTCGTCGCTGGCCTTCGTCAGCGCCAGGCGCAGCTCCTGGAGGCGGCGCGGGACGCGCACGGACCAGGAGGTGTCCCGAAAGAATCGTTTGATCTCGCCCACGACGGTCGGCATGGCGAACGTCGGGAACTCCACGCCGCGTTCGCAGTCGAACCGGTCGATCGCCTTGATCAGGCCGATGGTGCCGACCTGGACGATGTCCTCCATCGGCTCGTTGCGGCTGCGGAACCGGGCGGCGGCGTACCGCACCAGGGGCAGGTTCAGCTCGATCAGGGTGTCGCGCACGTACGCCCGGTCGGGGCTGTCCGCGTCCAGGGCGGCGAGCCGCTGGAAGAGCGAGCGGGAGAGGGTGCGGGTGTCGATGGCTTCCGAGCGGTCAGGCGCCGGCAGAGCTGCCGGCGTCGGGCTCTTGACGAGCGTGAGCACCTTGGAGCTGCCCTGGTCTACGGACATGCCACCCCCTTGAGGTCGCGGACGGTCGCGTACGGCGCGCCCGTCGGAGGAACGCAGCCTCCACCTGAATACCGGAGGCGGAGCTGCGGCAAACGCGGTTCCAGCAGAATGTCACATGTCGGCAACACGCTGTAGCGCCATGTCGACATATATCTCCAGCGACAGAACGGGCGAGTCCGATCTGTCGGAAACGTGTGGATGATCTCCACTCGTTCCGGTTACGCCTCGATCCTGTTTGCGGATCGCAGCCGGGCGAAGCTCCGGGCGAGGAGGCGGGAGACGTGCATCTGGGACACACCCAGCTCGGCGCTGATCTGGGACTGCGTCAGGTTGTTGTAGTACCGCAGGAGCAGGATCCGCTGTTCCCGTTCGGGCAGTTGTACGAGCAGATGGCGTACGAGGTCGCGGTGCTCGACCCCCGCCAGCTCGGGGTCCTCGTAACCGAGCCGGTCCAGCAGGCCGGGCATGCCGTCGCCCTCCTGGGCGGCCTCCAGTGAGGTGGCGTGGTAGCTCCGGCCGGCTTCGATGCAGGACAGCACCTCGTCCTCGGTGATGCGCAGCCGCTCGGCGATCTCGGAGGTGGTCGGGGTGCGGCCGTGGAGGGTGGTGAGGTCCTCGGTGGCGGCGTTGACCTGGACCCACAGCTCGTGGAGGCGGCGCGGCACGTGGACGGTGCGGACGTTGTCGCGGAAGTACCGCTTGATCTCGCCCACGACGGTCGGCATCGCGAAGGTCGGGAACTGCACGCCGCGTTCCGGATCGAAGCGGTCGATGGCGTTGATCAGTCCGATGGTGCCGACCTGGACCACGTCCTCCATCGGCTCGTTGCGGCTGCGGAAGCGGGCCGCCGCGTACCGGACGAGCGGGAGGTTGGCCTCGATCAGTGCCCCGCGCACCCGGTTGTGCTCGCTGGTGCCCGGCTGCAGGCCCTTCAACTGCCCGAAGAGGACCTGCGTGAGGGCCCGGGTGTCCGCGCCCCGGCTCGACGGCCTCGGTGCGATCGGTGCGATCGGTGCGGGGGAGTCGGCGGATGCGGGGGGTGCGAGAGCGGTGACGGGCGCGACCTGTGCGACCGGAGTGGCTTGGGCCGTCTGAGTCTGGGTCGTCTGGGTCGTCTGGGCCGCCTGCGGCCCCAGCGCGGCCGGGGGCTCCTCGCCCGGCTCCTGGCGGGCCTCCTGCTGCGCCGCGCGCCGGGGTTCCTGCCGGGACTCCGGCTGGAGCGGCACCTGAGGGTCCTGCTGGGGTGGCACCTGAGGCGCAGTACTGGCCGGCACGGTCACGCCACCCCTTCGGTCAACTCATCGGTCAAAAGCGGTCATAGCATCACAAGAGATGTGCACTGTACGCAAGCACCGTATAGCGCCGTGTTGAGGGCAAGTTGGGCATACCGGGATATTGCGGCAAATGGTGGGTACGCAAAAAGCCCCCCACCCGTCGGAGTGGGGGGCCGAAACATCCGGAAGCCGCTTCAGCGTACGGGGTCAGTTCACCAGTTCGGTCATGAACTCGCCGATCCCGGACGCGGCATCCGAGATCCCCTGGAAGCCTATTTGCACGAAGTCGGCGGCTTTCACCGGTTCAGTGATGATCACGAAGAGGACGAAGACGACGAGTGCGCCCACGACGAGCTTCTTGGTGTCCATGAGCGGTGTCGGCCTCCCCAACCGGTCCTGCAAAGTCGGGTGAGTCTAACCGGTCAGGTTTGGACACTCACCTGCCCTTTAAGGACCAATGACCTGGCAGTCCAGGCCCTTTGCCGTCGGGCCGGTCGCGGGGAGGGGCGCAGGATGGGGGTGAGCCCACCGGTTCTGGCAGGAAACCGGCGGGTGAGGGACAGGACCTCACTGCGGGGTCCGAGCCGCGGGCTTCCCCCTGAACGCGGCTGGGACTGGCAGGTCCTGTCCTCGTCGGGGGAAGTGGCTTGTCCCCCCGATGTCACTTCCCCCGTCCGCACGCGGAAGGCCCCCACCTCGGTCGGGGCCTTCCGCGTCCCGCTACTCCAGCCCGCCGGCCAGGCCGAGGACGGGCTGGACGGGGTCGATCACGGGCGACAGCTGGTTGGGCAGGTCCATCAGCTGGTTGAGCTGGTTCAAGTCGTTGAGCTTGGCGCCGATCTCCTGGACGGAGCCCGGGGTGGCCCCCGTCGGCATGCCCGGCGCCGCCGTCGGCAGGTCCGGGAGGGTGATGGGGGCGAGTTCGGCGGCGGAGGCGGCGGGTGCGGCGAGGCCCGCGGCGGCCCCCGCGAGGGCGATGGCGGCGAGCATGCGCTGGGTCTTGGTCATGCCGTGACAACGGCCGAGGCGGCGGGCGGTCACGCGGAGGTCCTGTGGAAAGACGCGCCCGCGGGCCGCGGGCGGCCGAACGCACGTACGTGCACCGGGCCCGGTCGGCGCCGGACGCCTGGTTCCGGGCGGGTACGGGGCCGGCCCCGCGCTCCGCGGCCACCCGTACGTACGCCGAGAGCCCCGACCCTTGCGGGGCGGGGCTCTCGGTTCAGAGCGGTAGCGGTGGGATTTGAACCCACGGATAGCTTGCACCATCACACGCTTTCGAGGCGTGCTCCTTCGGCCGCTCGGACACGCTACCGAGAGAGAGCTTAGCCCAAGGTGCCCCGTGTGTTGAAATCCGTATCCGGTGGGGCGGCCGGGGGCCGGTTCCGCCCGGTCCCGGCCGGGCTCACAGGCTTCGGAAGAAGCCGGTCAGCTGCCGCGCGCACTCCTGCGCGAGGACGCCGCGGACCACTTCGGGCCGGTGGTTGAGCCTGCGGTCCCGGACGAGGTCCCACAGGGATCCGGCCGCGCCCGCCTTCTCGTCGTCCGCGCCGTAGACGACCCGGGCCACCCGCGACTGCACCAGCGCGCCCGCGCACATCACGCACGGCTCCAGGGTCACCACGAGGGTGCACCCCGGCAGCCGCCACGCGCCGAGCCGCGCTGCCGCCCGGCGCAGCGCCACCACCTCGGCGTGCGCCGTGGGGTCGCCGGTCGCTTCGCGCTCGTTGTGACCGGTGGCGAGGAGTTCCCCGTCCGGACCGAGTACGACGGCGCCGACCGGCACGTCGCCGGCCGGCACCGCCCGGGCGGCCTCCTGGAGCGCCAAGCGCATGGAGGCCCGCCACGGGTCCCGTACGGGATCGGGGTCGTGCGCCTCGTCCGTGTGGCTCGTGTCGTCCGTGTCGTTCACGTCCCGCGTCTCGTGCGTGCCGGTCGCGCCGTACGGGTCGGTGGCAGGGGGCGTTCGGGGGCCGGTCACTAGCGGACGGCCTCCAGCACCTCGGTGGCGCCGAGCGAGTCGGCGATCTCCGAGAGCGCGTCTCCGTCGAGGGTCATCAACGCCTTGTGGGTCACCCCGAGGTCGTCCAGCAGCCGGGGGTCTCCGAGCGGACCGGCGGGCACCGGTTCCGCGGCCGGCCCGTCGGCCTCCGCCTCGCTGTCGTCCTCGTCGGTGAAGGCGGCGACGGTCTCCTCCTCGCCGTCCTCGGTGCCGTCGAGGTCCAGGTCGTCGAGTTCGTCGTCCTCCTCGTCGCTGCCCAGCAGCTCTTTGGTCAGCATCGAGCCGTAGGAGCTGCGGGCGGCCGCGGAGGCGTTCGATACGAAGTACCGAGGGTCCTCCTCGCCGTCCACGCGGACGACGCCGAACCAGGCGTCCTCCTGCTCGATGAGGGCGACCACCGTGTCGTCGTCGACAGCGGCGGAACGGGCGAGATCGATCAGATCACTGAGGGACTCGACATTGTCGAGTTCCATGTCGCTCGCTTCCCACCCGTCTTCGGTGCGCGCGAGCAGTGCGGCGAAGTACACCGTGACTCTCCCACTGGTCTTAGGCATGCCGGTTGGAGGTCCCCCCGGCCGGAGGGTGGGGCAAAAGCGGCCGTGATGCGAGCCGTCCGTGCCCCGCCCAATCGGCATCGTGGCAGAAACGGCGGCTCCGCGAGAGGTCTTCCGCGCTTGCGTCGTGCCGTGCCGTGTGCCGTGCGGCACGGGCGCGGCCCGTGGGGCGGCGGTGCCGTGCGGGGGCCGGATCCCTGGCGGGGCTTGCCCGGGGCCGCTCTCCGCCGGGGCCGCGGGCCCGCGGTGCCCCCCGGGCGCGCCGGGCCGCCCCGCGCGGGTTG